>NZ_JBIWPN010000002.1:378201-484711 GCF_044768305.1 Kitasatospora sp. NPDC101155
CCGACCTCAACGGCAGGAGCCTCGTCGGCAACCTCGACCTCAGCGACCGGCTCCTCGGCAGCGGGTGCCTCGGGCTCAGCAACCTCGACGGCCTCGGCCTCGGCCTCGACCACCGGCTCGGCGTCGGCAGCCTCCTCCGTCACCTCTTCGACGGCCGCAACCTCGGCGACAGGCTCCTCCGCCCGCTCCGCCTCCGTCTCGTCCGCAGCCGCGGCCTCGGCCAGCGCGGCGGTCGCGGCGGCCACCAGGTCGTCGGCGGCCGGGGAGGGCGCCGGGAGGGACACCACGGCGGCCGGGGTCTCCTCCTCCGTCACCTCTTCCACCGCAGCCGGCTCGACCTCGACGGCATCCGGGTGCGAGCCCGACGACGTCTCGACAGCCTCGGTGTCGACCTCGTCCTTGACCTCGATCTCGGCCTCAGCCTCGGCCTCAGCCACGAAAGCCTCAGCCTCGACCGGATCCGTCACCGAAACCGGCGCCTCCTCCGCGAGACCGTCCCGCTGGCCGCCGGCCAGGGCCTGACGCGCAGCAGCCTCGGCATCGGCGTCCGACGCCTCGACCTCCGGCACCTCGACCAGCGACTTCCCGGCGAGCGACTCCCCGGCACCCGTCTCGTCCGACTCCGCCAACCCGTCCCGCTGCCCGCCCGCGAGCGCCTGGCGCGCCGCGTACGCGGCCTCGGCGGCGCGGCGGTCGGCCTTGGCGGCGGTGAGCTCGGCGAGCAGGTCGCCGAGGCCGGCCTCCTCCAGGGTGGCGCGCAAGCTGCGGATGGCGGGCAGACGGTAGAGGGTGCCCTCGTCGGCGGCGAGGCGCTCGACCAGGTCGACCAGGTCCGCGAAGGCGATCCCGTCCAGGTCGTGCTCGGGCAGCAGGCGGGCGAGGCCGCGCAGGCTGGTGTTGATGGCCTCGAAGGCCTGGGCGGTGCGGTCGACCAGGGCGCCGTCGGCGGGCACGGTCGGGAGGGTGCCGGCCGGGGCGAGGGCGGCCCAGGCGCGGCGCTCGATCTCGGCGGAGGTGAGGGCCTCGTGCAGGTCCTCGCGGCGGACCCGGCGGTCGGTGGCCAGGGCGGCGGCCTGCTTGCGCAGCGAGCGGCCGCGCAGCCAGGAGAGCTTGACGCCGTTCTCTCGGCGCCAGCTGCTGTCGGCGGTGGCGGCCACGAGGGCGGTGAGGTCTGCGTCGTAGGCGGCGGTGGTGAGGGTGGCGGAGGTGCGGTGCACCCGCTGGAGCATCTCGACCAGCAGCGCGGTCTTGGCGACCGTGGCGGGTTCGTCGAGCTTGGCCTCGGCGGCCAGGGCCGTGACGGCTTCCCAGGTCTGCTGGAGGTCGCGGCCTCGCAGTTCGGCGAGGGCGGTGGAGGCGGCGCGGGCGTCCTCGGGGGTGGCGACGGTGTCGACGGCCGCGTACCAGGCGTGGGTGTCGGCGCGGACGGTGAAGGCGCCGAGTTCGGCGTAGCGGCCGAGGTCCTCGCGGAGGTCGGGCTCCGCGGCGGCGTCCTGGAGGTCCTTGACGTCTGCGGCGCCGGCGACGTCCGCCGGGTCGGCTGCGTCGGCGTTGCGCGAGTGAAGCACTGTCATGTCTGGTCCGGTTCTGGGCGTCGACGGCGGGGCTGGCGGCGAGGGGGCGACGGACCGGTTGCGCGGAATGCCCCTGGGGCGGGGCCGGGGGCGCGCGGTCGGGCCGCCGGTTGTGGAGGCCCAGAATACGGGTGCCCGTTCGAGCCTTGCACGCACCCACCGCCGGACGGGCCGGTGTCGTGTGCCATACCGCCCGCCTGGACGCTACTCGGGAGGGCCACCCGGGTGGCCCTCCCCTGGTCCGGACGGGTGGCCGGGGTGCTCCGTCCGGGGTGGGCGGGGCCGCCGCAGCCCGTCCAGCGGGACCTTGCGGGCGCTGCGGGCCGGTCGGCCGAGCGGCGGGCGGTAGCCGGCCCGACCGAGGGTGTGCTCGTCGACCGGCGCGAGGTACTCGTGCAGTGCGGTGCGGTGCCACCACGCGCCGGTTTCCCGTAGTTCGCGCCATCCGGTGAACCGGTAGAGATAGAGGGTCGCCCGGACGTGGGTCGGCGGGTCGTCGGGGAAGGGGTTGTGGCGCAGCAGCCGGAGGGTCGCCCGGTCGCCGGCCAGCAGGCGGGCGACGAAGGGCAGGAACCAGGGACGGGCGTAGGCGGGCGAGATGCCGGCGAACCACATCAGCCAGTCGAGCCGCAGGTGGTAGGGGGCGTACTGGCGCGGAAGGCGGTGCACGTCGCCGGGTTTGCCCTTGAAGCCGTACTCGCGCCAGACGGTGTGCGGGGTGAGGACGGCCTCGTCGGTGCCCTCGACCACGACCTCCTGACGCAGCCGGTTGACGCTGCCGAAGGCGCCGTAGGTGTTGACGAGGTGGAGCCGGTTGAAGGAGCGGTTCATCACCTGGCGGCGCGAGACCATGTTGGTGACCGGCCAGTAGCTGAGGACGAGGACGGCGACGGTCAGCGCGATCACCAGCGCCTCGTACCAGAGGGGGGCACCGGGGTACCGGCGGGCGTGCACGGGCAGGCCGAGGCGGGCCGGTTCGACGGCGGCGAGGGCGAGGGCGATGGTCAACCAGTTGAGCCAGGCGAAGTTGCCGGAGGCGACCAGCCACAGCTGGGTGGCGAGCACGGCGCAGGCCGCGTAGCTCGCGATCGGCTGCGGGAGCAGCAGGCCGACCGGGACGACGAGTTGGACGAAGTGGTTGGCGGCGGCCTCGACGCGGTGCAGCGGGTCGGGCAAGTGGTGGAAGAACCAGCTGAGCGGTCCGGGCATCGGCTGGGTCTCGTGGTGGTAGCGCAGGCAGGTCAGGTCGCGCCAGCAGGTGTCGCCGCGCAGTTTGATCAGTCCGGCGCCGAACTCGACCCGGAAGGCCAGCCAGCGCATCAGCCACAGGACGAGGGTGGGCGGAGCGGCGTCGGCGTTGCCGAGGAAGGCGGCCAGGAAGCCCGCTTCGAGCAGCAGGGACTCCCAGCCGAAGGAGTACCACGTCTGCCCGACGTTGACGATGGAGAGGTAGAGGACCCAGAGCACCGCCCAGAACAGGACCGAGGCCCAGAGCGGGACGGCGTCACCGAGTCCGGCGGCGACGGCGGCGGCCAGGGCGGCGCCGCTCCAGGCGACGGCGGCGAAGAAGCGGTCGCTGTAGTGGAGGTGGAAGAGGCTCGGGGCCTGGCGGAACGGGACGCGGGCGGTGAAGCGGGGCACCGGCAGCATGCCGTCGGCGCCGATCAGGGCGCGGAACTGCGCGGCGGCGGCGAGGAACCCGATCAGGTAGAGGCCGGCGAGCAGGCGTTGGACGAGCAGCCGGCTCAGCCAGTAGTCGGGGGCGGCGAACCAGTCCATGCGGCCCATGCCTACCATCGGCGGCCCCCGCCCGGGCCCGGCCGGGGCGCGGGCGGCGGACGGTTCACCCGCTCGGCCCGGGATGAAGGGCGGTGAGGCGAAGGGCCGTGAGGCCGAAGGCTGCTGGGGAGGAGGCCGAAGAGCGGTGAGGCGGGTGGGCGGCGGGGCGCCGGCTGGTGGGGCAATGGGGCCGTGCACCACGGCGCCGTGCGCGCAGCACCCGGACGGCACCGTGGCGGGGAGCCTCTCCTCGGGGGTGAGAGGCGCCCCGCCACGGCGGTGGACGGTACGGAGGGCGGAGCCGGCGGCCTCGGCCGCCGTGCCGCGCGCGGGCGGCGGGTCGGCGGCTCAGCTCGGCAGGACGAGTCCGGACCCGCCGGCGACGCCCGGGCGGCCGGTCGCGGTGGCGGCGCCGTTCTGCTGGAGCCGGTCGACCAGCAGCGCGGCCAGCGTGCCTAGCTCCTCCTCGGTGCGGGACTGCGCGGTGACGTCCATGCCGACGGTGAGGACACCGTTGACCTGGCCGGTGCGCGCATTGCGCATCGGGGTGCAGGTGAAGCTGAAGATCTGCTGGATGCGCTGCGCCTCGGGGCGGCCGGACTGGATCCGGACGTCGTTGAGGACGGTGGCGCGGCCGGTGTGGTACGCCTCCGTGACGGCCTGCTGGAGCCCGGCCACGCCGAGCTGCGGGTAGGCCGCGCCGATCGACCCGTACGCCACCGGGGCACCGAAGGTGTCGGCGTGCTGGGCGTTGGCGTAGCGGATCTCCTGGCCGGGGCCGTCGGTCAGCATGATCGGGAACGGGGATCCGTCGAAGGCGGCGAACATCTCCTGCTGCTGGGCGAGCAGGTTGTCGCGCAGCCGGATCTCGGAGAGCAGCGCCTCGGCGAGGTGCTGGATGTCGCGCAGCCGCTCCCGCCCCCACTGCCGGGGTTCCCGGTCGAGGACGCAGACGGTGCCGATGACGGTGTTGGTGTCGTCGACGAGCGGGGCGCCGAGGTAGGCCCGGACACCGAGTTCGTCCACGACCGGGTTACCGGCGAACCGGGGGTAGGCGAGGATGTCGTCCAGCGCGAGGGGCGAGCGCTGGGCGACCACGTGCGGGCAGAAGCCGTGGCTCAGCGGCATCTGGCGGGTGGGAAGGTCGAAGGCGATGCCTCGATCCGCCCAGGAGGCACCTTCTTCGTGCGCGACCTCGGACGAAGTTGGCGGAATGTAGAGCCCTCGGAACATCTGGCGCTCGTCGTTGATGAAGTTGACCATCGCGATGGGAGCGCGGGTGATGCTGGCTGCAAGGTGGGCGAAGCGGTCGAAGGCCTCGTCCGCGGAGGGTTCGTTGAGACCCAGGCTGCGCAGCCTGCGGGTCCGCTCGGACTCCCCGGCAGCACCCGGGAACTGGCCTTGAGTGCTCATCACATCAGTCATGGCGCACATGTAATCAGACATTGGGGTGTCGCGGGGCTACCGGGACCGCCTGCCACCCCTGCTGATGAACAGTCAAAGCCGCACGTGAGGGGCCCCGCGGTGGACTGACGGAGTGGGGGAAGACCACTTCCCACCCCACATCGCGCCAAACCCGTCGACAAAAAGATGATCCGATTCTCGCCAATCCAAGATCCGCTAGCTGTGGAGTCGGGACGCACATATGACAATGAGCCCTGCCGAAGACACGGACGGTAGTTCCCGTGATCCCGCCGGGGGAATGGTCGCAGCGGAATCGACGGCGCGAACGGAGGCACGACACCCACCGCAACGAGAGGACCAGAGCATGGCGATGGACTACTTCACCGATGAGCGGCACGAGAGCCTCCGGGCGGAGGTCCGTGAGTTCGCGGAGAAGGAGGTGCGTCCCGAGGTGGCCCGGATGGAGGCCGACCGGGACGTCGAGTTCGAGCTCTCCCGCGAGATCGCCCGTCGCGGCTGGATCGGTGTCACCATCCCGCGCGAGTTCGGCGGCCTGGGGCTGGGGCACCTCGCCAAGACCATCATCGTGGAGGAGCTGGCCCGGGTCAGCGGCGCGATGGGCGCGATGACGCAGGCCTCCCAGCTCGGCGTCGCCAAGGTCATCCACTTCGGCTCGAACGCCCAACGGCGTTTCTGGCTGCCGAAGTTCGCCTCCGGGGAGTGCCTGCCGACCATCGCGGTGACCGAGCCGGAGTCCGGCGGCCACGTGCTCGGCATGTCCGGCACCGCCCGCCGCGAGGGCAACGAGTACGTGCTCAACGGCCGGAAGGTGTTCGTCGGCAACTCGCACATCGGCGACGTCCACGGCGTGGTCTTCCGTACGGGCAAGGGCAGCGGGGGCCTGTCCGCCTTCCTGGTCGAGAGCGACCGGCCCGGCTTCCGCGCCGGGGCGATCGGCACCCAGGGCGGTCTGCACGGCTTCAGCTTCGGCGAACTGGTCTTCGAGGACTGCCGCGTCCCGGCGGCCAACCGGCTGGGCGAGGAGGGGCTCGGCCTCGACGTCGCCTACTCCTCCTCCACCCTCTACGGCCGGCTGAACCTGGGCGCCGTCGCACTGGGCATCCACGTCGCCGTCGTCGAGGACACCGTGCGCTACGCCGAGGAGCGGGTGCTGTACGGCAAGCCGCTCAACCAGCTGAACAGCGTCGCGCTGAAGCTGGGCGAGATGCAGTCCCGGCTGATGACGGCCAAGCTCGCCGCCTACCACGCCTCGCACCTGCTGGACCGCGGCCAGGCCTGCGACGCCGAGCTGATGAACGCCAAGCTCGTCAACACCGAGTACGCGATGGACTCGGCTCGCCAGGCGATGGAGATCTTCGCCGCCCGCGGCACCCAGGAAGAGCACAACATCATCCGCTACCTGCGGGACGCCACCCACATCTACGCCCCGGCCGGCACCTCGGACGTGCAGAAACTGCGGCTGGGCCAGGTGGCTTCGGGTACGTACGGCAAGCAGTGGTCGGCCGAGCTGGCCGACGTGGCGAGCTGGGCATGGACCGAGCTCAACCAGTTGGAGGCCGAGGCGAAGCCGCAGCACTCGCGGGGCGCCCGGGTGGTCCCGATCTCCATGGCGAGCTGACCCGCGGCGGTCGACCGGGCCGGCCGCGAGCTGCGGCCGGCCCGGGGCCGGGACGTGCGCCCACCCCGGGCAGCAGGCCGGAAACCGCTGCCCGGATGGTGGCGAACCTTCAGCACGGCGACTGTTTGACCTGTTCCTGACGGTTCTCCGAGAGACACACCCGGCCCTCCCGTAGAGCCGTTCCCGCTTCGCCACCACCGAGCCGACCTGCGACGTTCCGTCGGCGAACACCCTGAGCGGGAGCGGGCCCCACTGCCATCGGCCGTTCACATATCGTCAGTTGATGTTGCGATAAGGGCACCTGGGGCTGATAGGTTTCCTGCCGTCGGCGGCCGTGGCTGCACCCCGCCCGGACGGTGACACCGCGTCACTCCGTCCGGCGACTCCGGCCTCGGCGCCCTGAAGCCCGCCCGGGCCGCACGGGCCGACCCCGCCCTCGGACCCGCGACCCGGCCTGCAACTCGGCCCTGCAACAAGGAATCAGATGCCAGGCATATCGGCCCCCCGCACGGGCCACCGCGCCGGCCGGTCCGGCTCCCTCCGCAGCTCACTCCTCGCCCTCGTGCTGGTCCCCAGCCTGGGCCTCGCCGCCGCCTGGGGCTACGCCGCCTACCTGCTACGCGACGCCGACCACCGCACCGCGCTGCTGGCCGGCACCGTCGTCGTCGCCGTGGTCCTGCTGATCAGCCTGATCCGCGGGATCCGGGCCGTCCGGGCGCTGTCCGCCCGACTGGCCGGACTGCGGGCCGACACCCTCGCGATCGCCCAGCAGGAGATACCCGACGTGGTCGGGCGGCTGCGCGCCGGGGAGACCGTCCCCACCCCGCCCACCTGGACGCCCTCCCGGCGGATCGGCGACGAGGTCCAGCAGACCTCGGACGGCCTGGCCGCCGTCCGGCAGGCCGCCGTCGCGGCCATCGTCCACCAGGCCCAGGGCCGCGAGGGGACGAAGAAGGTCTTCCTCAACATCGCCCGCCGCACCCAGATCCTGATCCACCGGCAGATCAGCATGCTCGACGCCCTGGAGCGCGAGCACGAGGAACCCGAGCTCCTGCGCGAACTGTTCGCCGTCGACCACCTGGCCACCCGGATGCGGCGCAACGCCGAGAACCTGGTCATCCTCGGCGGCGCGCTGCCCGCCCGGCGCTGGCGCAACGCCGTGCCCGTGGTCAACGTGCTGCGCAGCGCCGTCTCCGAGACCGAGAACTACGCCCGCGTGGTCGTCCAGGGCGTGCCCCGGGCCTCGCTCAGCGGGCAGGCCGTCGCCGACGTGATCCACCTGATCGCCGAGCTGATCGAGAACGGCACCACCTTCTCCCCGCCGTACACCCAGGTGCAGGTCTCCGCGCAGGAGGTCCCCAAGGGACTGGCGGTCGAGGTCGAGGACCGCGGCCTCGGCATGACCGAGGAGGAGTACGAGCGGCTCAACGAGTACCTCGCCAACCCGCCCGAGCTGGACGTCTCCGCGCTCGGCGACGACCTGCGGCTCGGCCTGTTCGTCGTCGCGCGGCTGGCCGCCCGGCACGACATCCAGGTCACCCTGCGGCCCTCGCCGTACGGCGGCACCCGGGCCGTGGTGCTGGTGCCCTCGGTCCTGCTGGGGCAGGCCGGGCAGCCGGCCGCGGTACCCGGGCTGCCCTCCGGCGCGCGGGTCACCCGCACGCCGGTGCCGGAGCAGCAGCCGACGGTCGACGGCGACCTCGGGGAGGTCGACGAGCAGCTGTCGGGCGCGCTGGCGGGGGTGCTGAGCGGACTGCTGGGCGAGGGGCCTGCGGCTCCGTCCGCCGATCCGTCCGCTCCTTCTCCTTCTCCTTCTCCTTCTCCTTCTCCTTCCGGTCCTTCCGTGCCCGAGGCGCCCGCCGCCCCCGGGGAGCCGGACGACGGTGTGATCACCGGTGAGCTGCTCGCGCGGCTGGACGGGGAGGGTGGCGCCGCCCCCTCCAGCGGTGGGCTGTCGGTGGGAGCCCAGATCCCCGGGCTGCCCGGTGCCGTGGTCGTGCCCCGACCCGCGCTGCCCCGGCCGTACGCCCTGCCGACCGATCCCCTGGAGTTCGCTGCCGGCCTCCCGGCGGACGTCGCCTCCGGCCTCGGTTCGGGCGTCGGTCCGGGCCTCGGTTCCGGCAGCGACTCCGGCCACGGTTCGGGCGTCGGTTCCGGTGTCGGCTCCGACCTTGCGTCCGACCTTGCTTCCGGCCGTGCGGACGGACCGCTCGTGGACCCGACGGCCGGGTTCGACGGCGTCACCGCCGACCCCTCGGCGCCCACCCACGAACGCCCGCAGGAGGACCACGTGGAGCACGGCCCGGACGGCGAACTGCGCACCCCGCGGGTCCTGCCGCAGCGGGTCCGCAACGCCAGCCTCGCCGAGCAGCTCCGCGAGGCCAACGCGCCGGGCACGATGATGCCGCCGGTGGCGTCGATGCCGTCGGCGCCGTCCCTTCCGTCAATGCCCTCGGCGCCCTCGATGCCGTCCGCCGCGCCGACTCAGCCGTACGGGGGGCACGCCGCCCCGACCGGCCCCCGGTACGACGCCGGCGAGGCCGACGAGCTCTCGCCGGCACGCTCGCGCGCCACCATGGCCGCCATCCAGCGCGGCACCCGCAGCGCCCGCGCGGCCGGTACCGAACCGGACGCGCCCGCCACAGCCCCCAACCCGGCCGCACCTTCCGCCCCCCGGGAAGCCCCTGCGGAAGCCTCCGCCGTTCAGGAAGCCAAGGAACAGCAGTGATGACGCAGCACACCGACACCCAGCGCGACCTCAACTGGCTGCTGGACCAGCTGGTGGCACGGGTACCCGAGACCCGGCACGCCATCGTCCTCTCCGAGGACGGCCTGCTGGTCGGCATGTCCCAGGGCCTCGACCGGGCCGACGCCGAGCACCTGTCCGCCGTCGCCTCCGGCCTGCAGAGCCTCGCCCGCGGCGCCGGGCACCGCTTCAACGGCGGCCGGGTCCGGCAGACCGTGGTCGAGATGGACCAGCTGTTCCTGTTCGTCACCACCGCCGGACAGGGCGCCCGGCTCGCCGTCCTCACGAGCGACCAGGTGGACGCCGGACTGATGGCCTACGAGATCAACATGCTGGTCAAGCAGGTCGGCCAGTATCTCACCGCGGCGCCGCGCAGCGACGCCGGCCAGGTCGGCGCGGGTGGCGGTGCGTGACCACCGCCGACGCCGACGAGGGCTGGTTCTACGACAAGGACGCCGGCCACCTGGTCCGTCCCTACGCCATCACCAACGGGCGCACCGGCCCGGTCCGTGACGGCTTCGCCCTGATCACCCTGGTGGTCACCGCCGACCCTCGCACCGACACCACCCGGTTAACACCCGAACCGGCCGCGATCCTCGACCTGTGCCGCGAACGCCCGCTGGCCGTGGCCGAAATCGCGGCCACCCTGGACCTGCCGGTGAGCGTGGTCAAGGTGCTGCTGGACGACCTGGCGGAGGCCCGGCTGATCCTCACCCGGGCACCGGTCCAGCTCGCCGAGGCACCGGACATCTCGCTGATCCAGGCCGTGATCGAGGGCGTCCGCCGGCTCTGACCGGTCGGCCCGCCCTCCTCGCACCACCCAGTTCCCATCCAGGAGACCCGAATTGACGACCCAGAGCCTGGTGCCGGGCGCGGTCAAGATCCTCGTCGCCGGCGGCTTCGGCGTCGGGAAGACCACCATGGTCGGCTCGGTCAGCGAGATCGAACCGCTGCAGACCGAGGAGCGGATGACCCGCGCCAGCATCGGGATCGACAGCCTCGAAGGCATCCAGGACAAGTCCACCACCACGGTGGCGATGGACTTCGGGCGGATCACCGTCCGCGAGGACCTGGTGCTCTACCTCTTCGGCACGCCCGGGCAGTTCCGGTTCTGGTTCATGTGGGACGACCTCGCGCTCGGCGCCCTCGGGGCGATCGTCCTCGCGGACACCCGACGGCTCGAATCCAGCTTCGCCGCCGTGGACTTCTTCGAACAGCGGGGCATCCCGTTCGCGATCGGAGTCAACTGCTTCCACGGCCGGCGCGACGCCAGCCCGGAGGACGTCCGCCGCGCCCTCGACCTCGGGCCGGAGGTGCCGGTGGTGCTGTGCGACGTCCGGGAGCGGGCCTCCAGCAAGGAGCTGCTGCTCGCCCTGCTCGACCGGGTGCACCGGGATGCGCTGGCGACCGGGCGACGGTAGGAGCGACTCGCCGTTTGACGCTCGGCAATTGGCGCTTGGTGCTTGATGCTTGGCAATTGGCGCCTACCGTCGGCCGCCTGCCTGCTGCGGTGCCTTCACCGTGAGGCCTTCACCACGAGGCCTTCGCCGTCAGGCCTCCACGTCGTCAGGCCTTCGCCGGGGTGAGCTTGAGGTCGGTGAGCGCGTCGACCAGTGTGGCCAGTTCGGGGACGTCGGCGGCCTGGGCCAGGGTCGCCTCCAGGGTGGCGTCGTGCACCGGGCGCGCGGCCTCCAGCAGGGCGCGGCCCTCCGGCGTCAACTCGGTGTAGATGCCCCGGCGGTCGTCCGCACAGAGGTAGCGACTGAGCAGGCCGCGGTCCTCCAGGCGGGAGACCAGGCGGGTGGTCGCGCTGCTGCTCAGCGCCGCCGCGCGGGCCAGCTGCTGCATCCGCATGTGCCAGCCGTCCTGCCGGGACAGGGCCTCCAGCACGGTGTACTCGACCACCGAGAGCTGGTGCTCGGCCTGGAGCGCCTTCTCCAGAGCAGTGTCGATCAGCCCGTGCAGTGCGGCGAGCGTGCGCCAGCCACTGGCCCGGACCTCGGCAGCGTCATCGCGGATCCCCATGGCTCGCCTTCCCTTCGCGTTCGCCCGTACGTCCCGTTGCGTCTCCTCTCCGACAAGTATGACAGTCAGCGCCGATTATCTGTCTCTGCAACTACTTCGACTTATGCCTTCCCGGTGACCGCCTCCTCAGGCGCCCAGGCCGCCGAGCAGAGCGCGGCGGCCAACGCCTCGGTGTAGGCGGCGGCCGCCAACCAGGCGGTGGCGAAGGCGTCGTGGTCGTCCTGGACGATCCGGCCGAACACATCGCGCTGTTGGTTCGCCGCAGCCGCCCGGAGGCCGTCCAGGAGCTGGGCGGCGGTGGCCAGTCCGGCGGCCCGCAGCAGGCTCCGGTCGGCCGCCGCCGTGGCCGTGCTCGGGGCCAGGGAGTGCCGGCCGGTGGTGACCGTCTGCTCCACCCGGCGGCCCAGCACGTGCACGGGCGGACCCTCCGCGGGCGGGGCCGGTGCCGTCGTGGGGCCGGTCACGGTGTCTGCCGGGAGGTCCGCGGTCTGGAGGCGCTCCAGGCCGAGGTTGACCCGGCCCGCGCGGTCGGCGGGGAGGGCGAGCGGGCCGGGGGCGTCCGGCGCCGTACCGATCGCGAGCAGGCGCAGCTCCGGCCGGTCCGCGCGCTCCAGCCGGCCGATCACCCGCAACCGCAGGCCGGGGGCGGTGGCGAGCAGGGCGAGGTTGGCCCGGAAGGCCAGCTCGGGGTGCTCGTGGCCCGCGCGCAGGGCGATGACCAGGCTGTTGTCCGGACCGCCGTTCAGACCGCCGGCGCCGCACCGGGCGAGCAACCGGGGCTCCCCGCCCGGCCCGTACGGGGCGGTGCCCAGCAGGTTGACGTCCAGGAACAGCAGATCGCTCCCGGCCGGGCGGCTCTCGTACGGCAGCTCCTGCGCCGCGAGGGCCCGCGCCACCTGGGCAGCCGGCTCATCGGACCAGAGCCGGGCCGCCGGCGGCGCCGCCCAGTCCGTCCCCGCCGCGCGGACCGCGCGGACCGAGGCCCCGGCGCCCAGCCGCCCGGTGGTGGACCTGGTCGCACCCTGGACGGCCAGCCCGGCGCGGCTGAACTCGCGGTGACTGAGCGCGGCATCGCCCAGCCGGACCGTCCGGTTGCCCGCCCCGACCGCCAGCGGGGCGGCGGCCGCCGCGTCGCCGTGCGGTGTCACGTCGGCGACCGTGCTCAGTCGGCCGTCGGCGTCCACCGCCCAGCTGACCACGCCCGCGTGGGTGGCGGTCAGCACCGGTTCGGCGAACAGTCCGTAGAGCCGCAGGCCGCCCTCCTCGGCGTAGGCCTGACGGGCGGTGCCGCGCAGTTCGGGGGTGGAACCGGTGGTGGTGGTCAGGGCGGTGGTGAGGTCGAGCAGGTCGCGCAGGGCGGCGACCAGGTCGGCCAGCCGGTGGTCGGGAGCGCCGGAGCGCGCCGCCCGGATCCGGGTCACCACGGCGACCGCCGCCGCGGCCGGACGGTAAAGCGCCGCCAGCCGCGCGCGGTGGGCGGCGCGCAGCAGCTCGGCCTGGGAGACGGCACCCGCCCCGCTCACCCCGGCGGCCAGGACTGCGCAGGCGGCCCGGTGGAGGTGGCGGGCGGCGGCGCGTTCGGGCGGGGTGAGGGGCATGGGGGCGGGTGTTGCGGCGTCGCGTTCGCTCACGGCACCGGGCACCTCGGGGGCTTCGGTCGCCTCGGCCGGTTCGGATGCCTTGGCCGGTTCGGATCCCTCGGGTGCGTCGGGCGCGTCGGGCGCCGCAGGCGGTTCGGAGGCGTCGGCGATCGGGCAGAGGGTGACCGCGGCGGCCCGGTGGACGCAGGCCGGGGCGAGCAGGCAGCCGCAGCGGACGTCGGCCGGGTCGGTCACCACCCCACCCGGGGCGCGCAGGACGAGCAGGGACTCCTCGTCCACCTGTACTCGCCACTCCTCGCCGTCGCGGGTGACCGGCCGCTGCGCCAGTTTCGCCGCCGCACCGTCCAGCCGCTTCTGCAACCGGGCGCTCAGCCCGGCCACCACCTCGGCGACCACCTCGGGCCGGACACCCGGCCAGTCGTCCCCACGCGTCGTCGCGCTCATCGCACCTTCTCCCCCACCCAGCGGGCCAGTTCCAGCGGACTCAGTGCCGCCACGGGCATTCCGGCCGCGACCAGTTGGCCCGCGACCGCCTTGGAGTAGCGGGCCGTCCCGGTGTCGTCCAGCGCCGCGCAGCCGAGCAGGTGCACGCCGGAATCCACCAGCGCCCGGGTCTGCGCGAGCAGCCCAGTGACCGGGCCGCCCTCCTCGAAGTCGCTGACCACCGCGACCAGCGTCCGGGACGGCACCGTCACCAGTTCCCGCGCGTACCGGAGCCCGGTCGCGATGCTGGTACCGCCGCCGACCCGCACCTCCAGCAGCAGGCTCAGCGGATCCGCCACCCGCTCCGTGAGGTCGAGGACCTCGGTGGAGAAGGCGACGAAGTGGGTGCTCAACGAGGGCACCCCGGCCAGGATCGCGGCTGTCAGCGCCGCCCAGACCGTGGAGGCCTCCATCGACCCCGAGACGTCCACCACCAGGATCAGCCGCCAGTCGTTGGCCTGCCGCGCCCTGGTGCGGAACACCGGGCGCTCGGGCACGATCAGGGTGCCGACGCCGTCCGGCGCGGGACGGGCGGTGGCGAGGTTGGCCCGGATGGTCCGGTCGAGGTCCAGCCCGCCGCCGGGGCGCCGGGACGGGCGCGGCACGCTGATCCCGGTCAGTGCCGGGCGCAGCCTCGTCGCCAACTCCCGGCTCAACTCGTCCACCAGGCGCCGCACCAGCGGGCGCAGCCGCGCCACCCGTGCCTCGGGCAGGCCGCCCGCGTGGTCCAGCACGGTGCGCAGCAGCTCGACGGACGGGCGGACGGCGGACGGGTCGATCGCCTCCAGGACGTCGGTCCGCCCGTGGGCGACGGCGGCCGCCAGCACCTCCTCCCGTACGCCCGGGCCGAACAGTGCCTCCAGCTCCTCCGCCCACTCGCGGACCCCGGGGAACGACGGCTCGCGGCCGCCTCCTCTGCCGCTCCTGCCATCCAGGCCCGGACCGGAGTCCTCGCCGTGCCCGCTGCCGTACAACTCGTCCAGCGCGGTGGCGAGTCGGGCGCAGCGGCCACTGAGGCCGCCGTTGCCGGGCCGGCCGAGCAGCAGGCGCCAGCGCTCGGCGGGGGTGAGGGCGTGCGCGGGGTGCGGCGGCCGTCCGGTGCGGACCGGGTCCGGCTCCGGCTCGGTGTGCTGGGGAGCGGATGGCAGCAGGCCGCGACCCGCGAGCGCCTGACGGGCGGCCAGGTCCGCGCGGACCCAACGTGCCAGCAAGGCGGGCTCGGTCTGCTCGGGCAGGGCGGCCAGCCGGGTGCCGAGGCGTTCCTCGACCAGGGCCAGCAGCCGGTCGCGGGCGGCCGGGCTGAGCGTGTCGAAGCCTGCGCGCAGTGCGGGCAACCGGTCCAGGAACGCGGCGTCCGGCAGCGAGCCGACCCGCTCCAGCACGGGCTCCAGCGCCTCGGGCGCGCTGTCGAACAGCCCTTCCGCGGCGGTCAGCACCCCGGCCAGCGCCCGCCCGAGCACCTGCCGCGCCCGCGCGTCGGTCGCCCCGTCCACCCAGGACGCGGCCCGCCCGCCGAACACCTCCGCCGGCTCCTGCCCGAGCAGCACCCGCACCGCCCCGGCCGCGCCCCGCACCAACGGACTCCCCCGCTCGGCGAGTTCGGCCAGCACGAAGCCCAACCGCACCCCACCGAGCCGATCCGCCCGCCGCGCCAACTCCACCAGCGCCCGCGCATCCGCCGCAGCGTCCGACCCGCCCATCCCCTCCAGCTGCCGCACCGCGGCGGCGGTCAGCACCTCCTGGGCGGCCCCGAAGAAGTCAGCTCGGGCCGCCTCCCCGGTCGGCCGGGCGGCGGGGGCGGCCGACACCGCACCGGCCGGACGCGGGCCGGCGAACGGGCCGGCAGGCCGCAAGTCCCCAGCGCCACCCACGGCGCCGGGCGACAGCGCGGCGATGGACACCCCGTCAACCGCATCCGGACCCACCGGCGGCAGACCTCCAGCGTCGCCCGGCGGCAGCGAGCCGTCGACAGGCGCCCGACTTTCCGGTGGGGCGGCGTCTGTCGGGGGCGCGGGAGTCGCTGTGGCACCGGGGTAGTGGCCGGCGGTGAGGCGGTCCAGGAGGGTGAGGGCGTCGAGGAGGTCGGGGAGGGTGGCGGACGTGGGGAGGGTGGTGGTGAGTTGGGTGAGACGGGTTCGGGTGAGGGTGGGGAGGGCGCAGGAGGCGGCGGCGGTCAGGCCGTCGATGATCTCGCGGGGGGTGGGGTCGTCGGTGAGGCGGGTGCGGAGGGTGCCTTCGGCGGCTTGGGCGGGGGTGACGCCGCGGGTGGCGGCGACGGTGAGCATGGCGGCGGCGGTGGGGGTCCAGTGCAGGCGCCAGCGGGTGCCGAGGGTTTCGGTGCCGCCGGGGCCGGTGGTGGCGACGGGTTCGGCGTAGGGGACGCCGCAGGCGGTGAGGCGGTGGAGGAGGATCTCGCGGCGGCGGTCGAGGGGGCTGCGCAGGGGGTCGAGGCGCAGGTCGCGCGGGCCGGGGTCGGTGGGACCGGGGAGGCCGAGTTCGGCGAGGAGGGTCTCGACGGCGGGGGCGAGTCCGCTGCGCGGGGCGGCGAGGGTGGGACGGCCGGTGCGGGTGCCGATCAGGACGTGTTCGAGGGCGCGGGCGACGGCCCGGCCGCGGCCGAGGGGTTCGCCCTGGGCGAGGACGGTCTGGACGGCTTCGACGAGTTCGCCGCGGCCGGGGGCGGCGTGGCCGCGCAGGCGGGCGAGGTCGCCGGCGAGGCGGACGATCTCTCGGGCGTCGGCCGGGCCGGACGGGTGGTCCTGGGTGCGCAGCGCGGCGCAGATCCGGACGGCGGTGGCGGTGAGCGCCTCGGTGAGTCGCTCCGGGTCGCCGCCGGCGTCGAGGACGGTGTGCTGCCACTCCGGGTCGCGGATGCCGGCCGGGTAGCCGGAGCGGGCGTCGAGCAGCGGGTAGGTGTACGGGATCAGGGACAGGACGTGCCCGGGCTCGTCCGGGCCGGGCGGTTGCTCGGGGGCGGTCGGCCCGTCCAGCAGAGCCGGGGCGTGGAAGGCGCCGACGACGACGGCGATCCGGCGCCCGTCGGCCGAGGCGGCGCGGATGCGGGCGCGCATCCAGGCCTCACGGCGCAGGTCGTACGGGTCGACGCCGGGCCCTTGCTCGGCGTCGTGCCGCAGCGCCCAGCCGACCAGCAGGGCGGCGCGCCGGACGGCCTCGGGGGTGGAGCCGGGGGCGGCGGTCTCGACCAGGCGGTCCCACAGGTCCTCGTCGGAGTCCCGGCCGGTGAGGCGGTGGCGCAGCGCGTCGGCCACCCCGGGGGCGTCGGCCACTCCGGAGGCGTCGGGCGGTCCGGCCGGCCGTGCGCTCCGGGCTGCGGCGCGATGGGCGAGCGGCAGGTCGCAGGCGATGGCCTCGACGCCGTTGCGCCGGACCCAGCGCAGGGCGGCGAGCTCCGGGGAGAAGTCGGCGAAGGGGTAGAAGGCCGGGCCGGCCGACTCGTCGGAGTCGGCCGGGGCGGCCGCGAGGGCGACCGGGGCCTCGGTGGCCTCATCGGCCAGCCAGTCGAGCCAGGGCTGGAACTCGGCGGGCAGTTCGATCAGCACCGCCTCCGGGCGGGCGGCGTCGAGCAGCGCGGGGAGGACCGCGCTGAGGGACGGCGCGTGGTGGCGCACGCCGATCAGGTAGGGCCCGGGACCGTCGGTGCCGGAGCCGGCCAGCCGCTCCGACTCGGCCCGGACGTCGGGACCGGCGTCCACCGTGCCGAGGCCGTCCGGGGCGGGCTTCCCCGTGCTGCTCGTCATCGTCAGGCCTCCAGCGCCGAGCGGAGGTCCCACAGGGTGCGCCAGGTGGCGGCGCCCTGTTCGGCGCGGCGGCGGACCGGGCCGTCCCAGTAGCCGAGCAGGCGGGCCGCGTCAGCCGGGTCGTCCTTGCGGACCACGCCGAGGAGTTGGCC
The DNA here is from genome assembly GCF_044768305.1 of Kitasatospora sp. NPDC101155. Taxonomy (NCBI): domain Bacteria; kingdom Bacillati; phylum Actinomycetota; class Actinomycetes; order Kitasatosporales; family Streptomycetaceae; genus Kitasatospora; species Kitasatospora sp. NPDC101155. The sequence continues at coordinate 395,363 of NZ_JBIWPN010000002.1, forward strand.
GGGAAGGCGGCCGATGAGGTCGCCGCCGTCGGGCAGGTAGGCGGCGGTGACGCCGAGCGCGGTGGCGACGGAGACGGCTTCGGCGGTGCTCATCACGGTGGAGGGGCGTTCGACGTCCCAGCCCTCGGTGGAGCGGCCGGTGCGCAGGTCGCGGAAGGCGGTGACCAGGGCCTCCAGGACGGCGTCGTCCACGGCGTAGCCGGCGCCTGCCCGGGCGACGGCGGCGGTGGACTGGCGGCGGACCAGCTCGACCTCGGCGGCGAGGCTGCCGATCGGGCCGACCGTCTCGAAGTTGAACCGCCGCTTGAGGGCGGCGGACATCTCGCTGACGCCCTTGTCGCGCAGGTTGGCGGTGGCGATCAGGGTGAAGCCCGCGGCGGCGTGCAGCTGAGCGTCCGGGCTGCCGGCCAACTCGGGGACGGCGACGCGCCGTTCGGAGAGCAGGGAGACCAGGGCGTCCTGCACCTCGGGCAGGCAGCGGGTCACCTCCTCGACCCGGGCGACCGCTCCGGTGGTCATCGCGGTGAGCACCGGGGAGGGGACGAGGGCCTCGCGACTGGGGCCCTTTGCAAGCAGCAGGGCGTAGTTCCAGCCGTACTTGAGCTGGTCCTCGGTGGTGCCGGCGGTGCCCTGGACGGTGAGCGCGCTGGTGCCGCAGACGGCGGCGGCGAGCAGTTCGGAGAGCATGGACTTGGCGGTGCCGGGCTCGCCGACGAGCAGCAGGCCGCGCTCCCCGGCGAGGGTGACGACGCAGCGTTCGACCAGGGCGCGCTCGCCGACGAACTTCGGCTCGACGACCAGGCTGCGGCGCCCGGTCCTGAGCTTCTCGCCGGTGCTGCCCATGACGAAGGTGACGACGGCGCGCGGGGTCAGGCGCCAGCCGGGCGGGCGCGGGCCGCTGTCGTGGGCGGCCAGGAACTCCAGTTCGGCGGCGTACTTCTCCTCGGGCGGGACGATCTGCCGTACGGGGGTGGCGGTGGCGTCGCCGGTGGTGGTCTGGGTGGCGGTCATCGGCGGGCCTTCCTGCGCTTGCTGGTCTGGAGCTCTTCGTAGCCGGGGGCGTCGCCGTCGAGGGTGCGCTGCCAAGCCCGGGCGAACAGCTCGGGGACGGTGAGTCGCGGCAGCACCGGCCGGTGGGTGGGCAGTTCGTACAGGGCGGCCTTCCAGGTCTCGACCGGCAGGGCGGGGGCCTTGGCCTCCTGCCAGCCACCGGGCAGGAAGAGGCTGCGGCCGGCCCGGGCGCGCTTGGCCTCCAGCACCAGTGCGCCGGCGGCGAGTTCGGCGCGGGCGCGCTTGAGCCGGGCCGGCTTCCAGCCCGTCCAGCGGGCGGTGTTGCGGTCGGTCGGGTCGGGCAGGGCGAGCAGTTGGAGGTAGAGCGCGGCCGCGTCCTCGCCGAGGCCGTGGGTGCGGGCCGCCTCGGCGACCAGCTCGGGGACGCTCAGTTGCGGGTTCTGCAGCCAGGACGGTCCGTCGGTGGCGGCCGTCACCGCGGCGGCGGAGGCGGCCAGCCGCTCAGGCTCCCCGCGCAGGACGGACTCGACCGCGGCCCGCTCGGTGCGGAACCAGTAGGTGCCGGCGAGCCCGTCGAGCAGTTCGAGCAGCGGGTCGTCCGGGCCGGTGAGGCCGGCCGGGCGCAGCCGGACCCGTTCGAACTCGGCCTGGTACGGGGTGAGGACGAGTGCCGGGCCGCAGCGGACCAGGCCGTCCGGGTCGGCGCCGCCCTCGGCGGGCAGGCCGAAGTGGGTGCGCAGGACCGCGGCGAGCGAGGTGTCCTCGGCGGTGCGGACGAGGACGGTGTCGAGCAGCAGTTCCGGATCGGCCAGGCGGCTGCGCAGCGCGGCAGCAGCCCGGGGCATCAGCGACCGCAGCGGGCTGTCGGCGGGCAGGTGGTAGGCGAGCCAGCGCAGGGCTTCGACGGCGGAGCCCAGTGCGCCGGCGGCGGGCACGGCGGATGCGTCCTCCGGCTCCAGCAGCCGGGTGGCCGGGTCGCCGCCGGTGAGCCGGAAGGTGGTGGTGCGGGTCAGCCACGGGGTGTGGGCGGGGTTGAGCACCGCCTCGATGCTGGCGACGGGAACGCCCCGGACGCCGGCCTGGTCCTCCTCGGGGAGGGTGACGAGCCGTCCGAAGTGCCGGATCCAGGCCTCGGCCCCAGCGGCGAGGTCGGGGCCCTCGGTCCACAGACGCTTCGGGTCGTCGAGGGGCAGCAGGGCGCCCCAGACGTCGGCGAGCGCGTTGCGGTCGTGGTCGCGCAGCCAGTCGCGGGCGGCGTTGACCTCGGCGGGCTTGAGGCCGTACTCGGCGGGCACGGCGGGCTTGCCCCACTGGAGGAGGGTGGGCGGCGGGCTGAGCAGCAGGGTGGCACGGGCGGCGCCGATACCGGTGAGTTCGGCGAAGGCGGCGGCGCGTGCCGGGTCCCAGGGGACGGTGCGGCGCAGGGCGGCGACGCGCCAGAACTTGGCGACCCAGGCGGCGCTGACCCGCTCCTCGGTGCCGCGCTCCTCGACGGTGGTGAAGTGGGCGACGGGACCGAACGTCCCGCTCGGGTCGTGGTCGACGGCGAGCCAGCGGACCGTGCCGTCGGTGGTGTGGCTGCGGTGGCCGAGGATGACGACGGTGCGGTCGCCGTTTCGCAGCACCTCGCCCTGGCGGAAGGTCACCGGTCCCGCGGCCTTGGCGCGCTCGTCGGTCTCGGCGAGGACGATCTCGCGCAGGGTGGCGCCGCGGTCGGCGAGCGGGCCCTTGGTGAGTTCGCCGAGCAGCAGGACCAGCGTGGAGCGGTGGGCCGGTTCGGTGAGCGGGGCGGCCACGGCGTGGGCGAGGACGTCCAGCCGGCCGAGCAGGTGCAGCCAGCCGTGGCCGAGGTCGCCGCCCTGCAGGGTGACGGTGGTCGGGGTCGTCCAACCGTCGCCGCTCGTGGCGGGCGGGGCGGCGAGGACGGCGCTGACGGTGCGCAGGTTGTTGAGCACCCACCAGCGGTCGGCCGAGCCCCAGGTGTTGCCGAAGCCGCCGAGGCCGGGCAGGACGGTGCCGACAGCCACGCGCAGTTCGTGGTCGCGGCCGTGGGCGGGCCGGTACTCGGCGGCCTCCGTCTTGCTCGGGCGCTCGGCCTCGGGCTGCGGCACGAAGCGGGCGATCCGGTCGAGCAGGTCGGCGGCGGCGCGGGCGAGCCCGGCGACGCCGGCCAGCAGCAGCGGGTGGCTGATGCCGGGCAGCAGCTCGCCGACCGCCCGGACGGGCAGGCTACGGCGGGCACTCTTGTGCTGGGCGACCTGGCGCCGGACGCCCTGGACGGTGATCCAGAGTCGCTCGTCCTCGGGCTCCGGCTGGACGTCGACGGGCCAGGCGGCGTCGATCAGTGCGGCAGCCTGCGCGGCGTCGACGGTGCGTAGGACGCGCGAGCCGGCCTCGTCGCGGGGCCGCAGGGCGTGCCAGTGGTCGAGCGGCGGGACGAGCGCGGTGCCGGCGGCAAAGAGCTCGCCCGGGCGGCAGACGCGCATGGCGGCGGTCTGGTCGCGGTTGTCGGCGAGGTCGGGCAGGCAGAGGGAGAAGGAGCCGCCGGACGGGTCGACGACGACCGGGCGGGCGTCGCCGGGCAGGGCGAGTCGGCCAACCGGGGCGTAGGCCCGACGGCTGCCCGTCAGCGGCAGGACGATGCACTGCCCGTCGGCGGTGAAGGTGGTGACGGCCCGCCCGGGCTCGATCCGCATCCAGCTGCCGAGCACCGTGCCGTCGGTGCCGAACGGGGTCTGCTCCAGGCCGGGCTGCATCGGCAGCAGTCGGGAGCTGGTGTCGGCGAGTCCGCCGGCGGCGGCGGTGGCGGCGATCAGGGGCGGTTCGGCTGCGCGGCCGAGGGTGCCGGTGAGCGGGTCGAACTCGTGCAGGACGAGGCCCTTTTCGCCGGGGCGCGGCGTCCAGTAGCCGGTGCCGTCGCCGAGGACGCGGTGCTCGGCGGGCAGCCGGGTGTCGCCGGGGTGCAGCGGGCGCTCGCCGGTGGTGCGGCCGCCCCCGGGCAGCGGGAGGGACGGGAGGGCCGGCCAGCGTTCGCCGTAGTGGTAGCCGGCGATGATCTCACCGCCGAGTGCGACGGTCGCGTCCGGGCGGCTGGACCAGTAGCCGACCTGCTTGCCGTCCTGGTACCACACGACCAGGAGTTCACCGTCGACGAAGCGCAGCCGGGGCCGGTTCCACTGCTCCAGCTTGGGCAGGCGCAGGGTGTGCTCCAGCACGATGCCCTGGGGACCGACCACTACGGCCTTGTCGAGGCGGGCGAGGATCAGGTTCGGCCAGGCGTCCTCGACGATCAGGCCGGTCAGGCCGGTGGTGCGGTAGCCGGGGGCGTCGTTCTTCCCGCCGGTCTCGGGGGCGTTGGGGTCGGCCGGGTCGGCGAGCTTGGCGAGCGCCTCCTCCAGGGCGGGCCAGCCGAGTTCGTCCAGGATGCCGGCGCCCAGCGCCCTGGCGAGCAGCTCGGCGACGTCGAGGGCGGCGATCCGCTCGGCGGCGGCCGGGGCGACCGCGCGGATGGCGGTGCGGTACTGGGTCAGCGAGCGGACCAGGTCGGCGGCGCCGGCCAGGCCGCGGGCCGCGGCGAGTTCCTCGGCACGCTCCTCGGCCCACTCCCTGAACAGCTCGTTCAGCAGTGGCAGGACGGCCGCCCGGTGCTTGACGGCCGGCTCCCAGGCGGCCGGCGCGGCGAGGCGCAGCAGCGGCCGGTAGCGCTCGTCGGCGGCGACGGCCGCGAGACCGGCACCGTCCGGGCGGCTCTGCCCGACCCACTCGCGCAGGTCGAAGCCCAGGCCGGCCGGCGGGTCGGCGACCGGGACGCCCGCGGCCAGCAGGAGTTCCAGCAGGTCGATCCGGGTGTGGCTGGCGCGGATGCCGGTGAACAGGTCGACCGGGACGGCGTCGGCGCGCAGCCGCTCGGCCATCCGACCGACCAGGGCGATGGTGGCGGGGCAGCTGGGCCGGGCGCGCCAGCCGCGGCCCAGGTGGTGGCACCAGCGCTGGAGCCAGGCGGCGGCGGGCTCGGCGCCCTCCGCGCGCGGGCCGGTGAGCAACTGCTCGGCGCCGCTCTCGGCGAGGACCTCCAGCCAGGCGGTGTCGTGCGGGGCGGCGTCGGAGCCGGCCGGGTCGGGCAGCAGCTCCAGCAGACGGGCCCGGACGGCGGCGTCCTTCCGGCCGAGCGCGACCAGCGGGCCGTGCCAGGACTTCCAGAAGGCGGCGGGCGCCCGGTTGACCGCCGGGGAGTCCAGCAGTTCGGCGAGCAGCTCCTGTTCGTGCTCGGCGCGGTTCAGCCCGGCGGCCCGGATCAGCGCGCGGGCGTCCTCGGCGACCCCGGCGTAGGGGGCCATGCCGGCGGCGGAGCGCTCGGTGCACAGCTGGCGGAAGCGTTGCCAGGCCGTCAGCGGATCGAGCCGCTGGGCGAGCTCCTTGACGTACTGGCGCAGGGACTTGACGGTGAGCGCGCCGGCCAGGGCGAACTCCAGGAAGACGGCGCGCAGCCGCTCCTCGTCCACCGCCAGGTTGTGGGTGCGCTCGGCCTCGCGGGCCTTGCCGAACCAGGCGGCGGCGTAGCTCTGGTTGCCGTGGGCGAGGAAGATCCGGCCGACCTCCTCGCAGAAGGTGGGAAGGAAGTGCGGCACGGCGCGGCCGAGCCGGGTGGCCAGTTCGTCGAAGCCGTCCTTGGCGGCACCGGGCTTGGACCTGGCCTGGCGGGCGAGCCGCTCCAGCTCCTTGACCAGGGCGAGCGCGTGGTGTCCGTTGGCCGGGTCGTGGACCAGCGCCCAGGCGGGGAAGCCGAGCGCCTCCTGGCGGACCTGGCCGACCTCGGCGGGCTCCCCCTCGGGGACGAGGCCGAGGAACTCCAGGGCGAGGTCCTCGGCCCGGCCGAGCGCGCCGGGGACCAGTCGGACGATCCGGCGGCCCTCCAGGGCGGGGTGGGCGTAGCCGCGGGCGGTCAGCACGTCGGCGGCGCTGTCGGGGCGGCCGGCGCCGGGCAGGGTGCCGGACGGGAGCGCGGCGCCGGCGTCGAGCAGGGCCTCGGGCGTGGCGGTGTCCTGGTTCGGGACGGTGGTGGTCATGCGGCTTCCTCCCCATCGATCGTGCGGCCCGCGTACAGGGCGGCGGCCATCCGCATGCCCTCGGACCAGGCCACCGGTCCGACCTCGGCGAGCGGCAGGGCCCGGCCGTCGGGGCGCGCCCAGCTGAGCGCGCCGGTCTCGCAGGCGTCGTACTCGTAGTAGTCGCCGACCCACACCCGGGCCTCGACGGTCCGGCCGTTCTCGGTGATCGGCTGCACGGCGGAGCCGCCGCGGACCCGGCACCCGAGCCGGTTGCAGCGGCCGACCAGTTCGCGCAGTTCGCGGTAGCGGCCGCCGGCGTAGGTGGTGACCTCGGTGCCGGCCGACGGCTCCTCGGGCCGGTGCCAGACCTCGCGGTAGAGCTGTTGGACGCGCTGGGAGACGCCGAGTTCGACGGCGAACTCGCGCAGCTCGTCGAGGTCCTGGAGCAGCACGGGGTGGGGTATCAGGACCTCGCCGTCGGTGAGGCGCACGGTGTCGCCGTCCAGGTCGACCAGGCCGAGGCCGCGCTCCGGGTCCGCTCCGCGCAGGAAGCCGGCGACGGCGCCGTCGGGGCTGGTGACCACGAGGTCGCGCAGGACGGCCTGCCAGGCCTCGTCCGGCCAGACGGCGGCGATCACGGCGGCCGGCACCGGCAGCGAGCGCACCATCCACCGCTCGACGTCCTCCTGGCAGCGCCGCTCGTGCGCGGCCAGCCACTCGGCGAGCTGCTTGAGCTGGGCGACCACAGGGTCGTCACCGAGCTTCGACGGCAGGGACTTGAGTTCGCGGCCCGCCGCGTTGCGGCACACCACCTTGCCCTCCCCGTCGAGCGCGACGCGGTACCCTCCCGCGCCCGTCTCCACCCATGCCACAGCCGTGCTCCTCCCACCCGGGGACGTCGTTCTGATCACCTGCTGACCAGCGATGCGAGGAACGTAGCGAGGGCCACTGACAGCGCGACGGGCGGGGCCGAGACGGGCGGTGGGCTGCAGGGTTCAAACCACTCGAACGGATGGTCGAGACCGACGGCGCAGCGGTGCCCGGGGGACGATGACCGGAGCACCGTCAGCCGGGGCGGTGAGCACATGGCTGTCGATGTCGTACAGCGCCCGCACCAGCGGCGCGTCCACCACCTCGCGCGGCGGCCTCGCCTACCTGCTCGGGTCACCCGTAGGGATGGTTTCGATCGATTCGCACACCCCCGAACCGCTGGGCGCCTAACGTCGAGGGCCGCACCGGATGACCTTGGGGGGTCAGCGATGAACGCGTCCTCGTCCGCCACGCCGCCGCCGATGTCCTGGCAGTACTGCGGCAACCAGATCAAACTCTGGCGGACTCGCGCCGGGGTCAGCCGCGATGATTTGGCGGCTGAGGCCGGGTACAGCTGCGAGAGCCTGCGATCGATGGAGGCCGGGCGCCGGAAGCCCTCGTTGCACCTGTTGCAGGTCGCGGATGATCTGTGCGATGCGAAAGGGATCCTGGTGGCTGGGGCGCAGTTTCTGCGGCCCGAGAAGTATCCGTACTTCGCCGAGGAGTACATGCGTTACGAAGCCGAGGCTGTCGTCATCCACTGGTTCGAAACGCTGCTCATCCCCGGACTTCTTCAGACCGAGGAAACCGCGCGCGCCCTCCTCAACGCGAACTGGCCGCCACTCGATGACGACACCATCGAGGAGCGCGTTGCAGCGCGGCTCGCACGCCAGACGGCGCTGACGACCCAGACGAAATCGTTCAACTTCCTGATCGGTGAGACGCCGCTGCGGAACCCGCTCAGCACGGGAGAAGCCCACAAGCGTCAGCTCCTTCACCTGCTGGCCGTCGGTGAAGCACGCCACATCGTCATTCAGGTCGTACCCGGCACGGGTGCACATCCGGGATTGAACGGCCCCTTCATCCTGCTCGACAGTGCAGAGCACCAGCGGCTTGCGTACGAGGAAGGACGGGCAATGGGTCTGCTCCACTCAGAGTCCGGGAAGGTCAGCCTTCTGAGCCAGCGCCATGCGATGATCCTTCAGCGGGCCCTCAGTCCCGAGGACTCGGCTGAGTTCGTCAGCAAGTTGGCGGAGGACCTATGAACACCGAAATGATCTGGTTCAAGTCCAGTTACAGCGGAACCGAGGGCGGCGCCTGTGTCGAGATCGCCCTCACCCCAGCCACCGTCCACGTCCGCGACTCGAAGGACAGGACCGGCCCCCAACTCGCGTTCGCTCCCGAGGCCTGGGCCGACTTCATCACCTTCGCCCAAACCGCTTCTCCCAACGCGGGCTGAGGCCGCCGCCGGCCAGTCCGTGCTAGCGCCCCCGGGGCGGCGTAGCGGCGCGGCTACCGGCCCTCAGGGAGGCTGCTCGCGTAGATCCAGTCGTGGCCGTCGAAGCCCGGGCCGTCCAGGTGTTCCGCCCGGCGCAGACCGGCGCGCAGGGCGACGTGCTGGGAGGGGAGGTCTCATCCGGTGATGGTACGGACATCAATGGGCAGCCGGGGGCGGGGTGAGTCCGGCGCAACCGCGGAGGCCGTCGCGGCGCTTGAGGGCGGCTTCGGCGGTGGCGCCGGTGACTGGTTGGGGGATGCCCTTGTCGTCGATGGTGGCCGGGGCGAAGGCCTCGCCGGTCACCTTGCCGTCGGCGGTGAGGGTGAGGGTGGTGACACCGGTCTCGTTGGAGTTGGGGTAGTTGGAGGTGCCGTACCAGAGGAAGTTGCCGAAGCCGTAGCCGATGTAGGTGTTGCCGAGCATGCCCGAGCCGACCATGGTGTGGGCATGGGTGCCGACCACGGCGGTGGCCCCGACGGAGGCGAGCTTCTTGGCGACGGCGGTCTGGGCGCCGGTCGGGCAGGCCTTGCCCTCCTCGCCCCAGTGCAGGTAGACGAGCACGACCGGGGCCTGCTGCTTGGCCGACTCCACCGCCTTGACCAGCGCGGGCACGTCCAGCGCCGAGGCGATGCCCGGCTTGTCGGCGCCGGCCCGCCACTTCTGGTTGGTGATGTCCTCGACCTGGCTGGCGGCGACCACCGCGACCTTCACCCCGCGCACCGTGGTGACGTACGGGGCGTACGCCTCCTTGGCGCTGTGCCCGACGCCGATCACCGGGATCGGCGAGGAGTCCTTGGCGGCGAGGGTGTCGGCGAGGCCGTCGGCGCCGAAGTCGACGGCGTGGTTGTTGGCCATCGAGACGATGTCGACGCCGGAGTCCTTGAGCACGGACAGCGCCTTGGGCGAGGTGCGGAAGGTGTACGTCTTCGGCTCCGGCGCGCCGCGGCCGGTGATCGCGGTCTCCAGATTGAGGACGGACAGGTCGGCGTCGGCGAGGGTGTGGGAGATCGGGCCGAGTGCGGGCTCGGGCGGCTGGACGGACAGCCGGGCCTCGGTGCGGCCCTCGAAGTGGACGTCCCCGGCGAAGGCGACGGTGATGCTGCCGTCGGGCCGGGGCGCGGAACTCTTGCCGGGGGTCGAGGCGGAGGCCGTACCGGGGGGCGCGGCGGCCGCGGCACCGGAGGGGGCCGCCGGGGCGGGCGCCGGGTCGTCCGGCCCGCAGGCGGCGACGGCGGTCAGCCCGACGAACAGCGCGACGGCGGCCGCGGCACGGCGCATGAGTGGTTCCCCCCGAGAACGATGCAAGAGCGGTCAGCCTACGCCACCGAATCACCACGGCTTGGGCCCGCACCCACAACATTCCGGACACAGAAGCGCACCGACCGCCCCGGTCGCCGCACCGACGACCACAGCGACGACGACACAGGCGACGACACAGGCGGCCGAATCGACAGCCGCCCCGCCCGTTGGCCCACCCGTCCCAATCCCCCGCCCCACCCGGCCACCGCGTCCCTGGCGCCCCGGCCGGTCGGCGCGCAGCGTGGAAGGGAGGCGGCAGATCCACGCCGGAGGTGGTACGTGATGGGCAGCAACCAACCCGCCGGCACCCGACCGGCAGGCATCCGGCCCGCCCCCGGCCGGGCGCACCGGATCGTGGTCGGGGTCGACGGTTCGGCACCGTCCAAGGCGGCGCTGCGCTGGGCGATCGGGCAGGCGGTGCTCACCGGGGCCACGGTGCACGCCGTGGCGGCCTGGGAGTACCCCTCGCTGTACGGCTGGTTCGCGCCGATGGTGGACGACGGCTTCGAGCTGACCGCCCGCCGGACGCTGTCCGCCGAGGTCAACGAGGTGGTCGGCCCGGAACGCTCGGTGGAGGTCCGGGAGAGCCTGGTCCTCGGACACGCCGCCGAGGTGCTGCTGGAGGCGGCCGAGGACGCGGACCTGCTGGTGCTGGGCAGCCGCGGCCGGGGCACCTTCGCCCGGACGCTGCTCGGCTCGGTGTCGACCCGCTGCGCGGTGCACGGGGTCTGCCCGGTGGTGATCGTCCGCGCCGACGGGACGGCCTCCGCGCCGCCACTGCCGGAGGCGGTGGCCGGGGAGCAGGCCCCGGACGCCGTCCGCACCAAGGACTGGCAGCTCAGCCTGCACGTGGTCGAGGACCGCGACACCACCCGGGTGCACGCCGTACTGGACGCCGACGGCAACGTGCTGCACAGCGACGCCCTGGCCCGCCGCAACCCCCACGACACCCCGACCCCGGCGGTCGGCGACGAGTTCGCCGTCGGCCGCGCCCTGGTCGACCTCGGCCACCAACTGCTGCGCGCCGGCGTGCACAGCGCCACCGGCCCAGCCGAGGAGTGAGCCCGGCGAGCGGGTACGGGGAACGAGCGCGAGCACCGGAGCACGGAGGACTGCGCAGCACCCGGGCGGGTACGCCATGCTGAACCGCGACACCCCGAACCGGAGGAGCCGCACCCCGGCCATGAACACCCCGCCACCGAACAACGCACCGACGAACACCCCGCCACCGAACACCCCGTCGACCACCGCGCCGCCCGCCCCCGACTTCACCCCCGCCCAGCGCGCCCGCGGCCGCGCCCTGCGCCGAGCGCAGCTGCCGTGGGCGCTCGGCGGCCGGCTGGCCGGCCTGGCGCTGCCCCTGCTGCTCGGCCTCACTCCGGCCGGCGCCGCCCTGGTGACCGCCACCGGCCGCTGGTTCGGCGGTTCCCGCACCGCCGCCGTCCTGGCCGGGGCGGCCGCGCTGGTCCTGCTCGGCCAGGCCCTGCAGCTGCCGTTCGGCGCCCGGGTGCGCTCCGTGCGGGCCCGGTACGGCCTGGTGACCCAGGGCCGGGCAGGCTGGGCACTGGACGTGCTGCGCGGGCTCGCGCTCACCCTGGTGCTGCTCCTCCCGCTCCTGCTCGGCCTGTTCGCCCTGACGGACTGGTCGCCGCGGCGCTGGTGGCTCCCGGCCGCGGGCGCGGCGGCGCTGCTGACCGCCGCCCTCTCCTTCCTCCACCCGCTGCTGATCGAGCCGGTGTTCAACCGCTTCACCCCGATGCCCCCGGGCGAGCTGCGCACCGCCCTGCTGGCACTGGCCGCGCGGGACGGCGTGCGGGTGCGGGACGTCCTGGTGGCGGACGCCTCCCGGCGCACCACCGCGCTGAACGCGTACGTCTCCGGGCTGGGCGCGACCCGCCGGATCGTCGTGTACGACACCCTGCTCTCGACCGCCGAGCCGCGCGAGGTGGAGCTCGTGGTGGCGCACGAGCTGGGGCACGTCAAGCACCGCGACGTGCCACTCGGTACGGCGCTGGGCGCGGTCGGCGCGGCTGTCGCCGTGGCCGTCCTCGGGCTGCTGAGCACCTGGCGCCCGCTGCTGGACGCCGCCGGCGCACGCGACGCGGCCGATCCGCGGGCACTGCCGCTGCTGGCCGCGCTCGCCGCGCTGATCGGCGCCCTGTCGGGCCCGGCGCAGTGCGCGGTGAGCCGCCGGATCGAGGCCAGGGCGGACCGGCACGCGCTCGAACTGACCGGGGACGCCGAGCAGTTCGTGGCGATGCAGCGCAGACTGGCACTGGCGAACGTCTCCGATGTCGACCCGCCCCGGGTGCTTGAGCTACTGTTCGCCACTCATCCGAGTACGACCCGCCGGATCGCGGCCGCCCGCGCCTGGCAGGCCGGACCGGGACGGTCGGCGGGCGAGGCGCCGAGCAGGACGGCAGGCGACGTCGACGACGGGCCGCGCGCGACCTCGGGTGAATCCGTTGTATAGTGCAACAAATTCCGAGGAGGTAGGAACGCCGTGCCCGGCCGCCAGTCGTCCATCGACACCATCCAGCGCGAGCTGACCGCCTTCGCCCGCCGTGCCCGGCACAAGGCCTCCCAGCTGCACCCCGACCTCTCCCTGGTCACCTACAGCATCCTCGACCTCATCACCGAGCGCGGCGGCTGCCGGGCCGCCGACGTGGCCGCGCACTTCATGCTCGACAAGTCCACCGTCAGCCGCCAGGTCACCGCCCTGGAGAAGCTCGGCCTGCTGCGCCGCGAGGCCGACCCGGACGACCAGCGCGGCCAGATCCTGCGCGCCACCGAAGCCGGGCTGACCCTGCTGCGGGACGCCAACGAGCAGCGCCGGATAGCCTTCACCACCCGCTTCATCGACTGGTCCGACGAGGACGTCGCCCGCTTCGCCGCCTACCTGGCCCGCTACGGCGAGGAAGGCTAGCCCGCCCCACGGCACCGCCGGACACCACCCCCGACAACGCCCACGGCACCGCCCGACGACACCCACGACACCGCCGGACACCACCCCCGACACCCCCCGGGGTGCGCCCCACCGCCCCCACGGTGTACAGAGGAAAGGTGCCCCTCCGGCAGCGTGCCGAACAGCCGCGTCCTCGCGCCCGCCGCCGCGCCTGGCGGCCCGACCGCCGCGTGCTGACGGCGCTGTCGCTCGCGCTGATCATCCTGATCACCGTCGTCGACATCCTCTCCCCGTCGGAGATCCACCTCGGCCCGCTGCTGATCGTCGCCCCCGCCCTCACCGCCTCCTTCGCGGGTGCCCGCGCCACCGCCGGGGTCGCCCTGCTCGCCCTCGGCGCGCTCACCTTCATCGGCACCGTCCGGGACGGCCTGACCAGCGCCAACATCGAGACCCAGCTCGGGGCACAGGTCGTCGTCTCGGCCCTGATCGTCGGCCTGCGGGTGCTGCGCGACCGGCACGAGCGCGAGCTGGCCCGGGTCCGCTCGGTCTCCGAGGCCGCCCAACGGGTGCTGCTGCGCCCGCTGCCCGAACGGATCGGGCCGCTGCACCTGGCCTCCGTCTACCTGGCCGCCGAGGCCGAGGCGCAGGTGGGCGGCGACCTGTACGCAGCCGCCCGCACCGCCACCGGCACCCGGCTGCTGGTCGGCGACGTGCGCGGCAAGGGCCTGTCCTCGCTCGGCGACGCCGCCCTGCTGCTCGGCGCCTTCCGCGCCGCCGCCCACCTGCACGCCGACCTGCCGGACCTCGCCGCCTACCTGGACGGCAGCGTCTGCTGGGACCTCGCCCAACTGGCCGAACAGTCGCGGCAGGCCCGGCTGGCCCGTGCGTCCCTGCGCCCGGGGGTCCACGAGGCCCCCGACGAGGGCGGCGAGTCCTTCATCACCGCCGTCCTGCTCGACATCCCCGACGACGGCTCGCCGGTCCGCCTGATCGACTGCGGCCACCCGCCGCCGCTGCTGCTGCGCCCCGAGGGCATCACCACCATCGTCGCCCCCCACCCGGCGCCTCCGCTCGGCCTCGGCGAGCTCACCCCGGTGGAATACGAGGTGGAGGCCTTCCCGCTCCGCCCCGGCGACCGGCTGCTGATCTACACCGACGGCGTGATCGAGGCCCGCGACGCCCAGCGCCGCTTCTACCCGCTCACCGACCGGGTCGCCGACTGGCAGGCCGAACGCCCGGCCGCCCTGCTGCAGCGGTTGCGCCGCGACCTGCTCGCCCACGTCGGCGGGCGGCTGGACGACGACGCGGCGATGGTCGTGGTCGAGCGGCTGCCGTAGCCGCCGCGCCCCCTGACCGCCCCTGGTCCGTACCGCCCGATCGTCCGGTCGGCTCCCTCCCCCAGCCAATGACGCCCGGCCCGGTCGGCGCCTTCGACACCTGGGGCAACTACTACTCACTGCTGCTGCCGTACCAGTTCGTCTACGACGCCGACGGCTCCCACGACTTCGTCCCCGGCGCCGCCCAGGAGGCCAACCCGGCCGTCCCGTCCCAGGTCATCTCGGTCTCGGTGCGCCCGCACGGCGCCACCACCGCCACCCAGTGGCTGAGCACCCACGGCGGCCACCCGGACTACGTGGCGACCTACGACAGCATCGGCAACGGCCCCGACAAGCAGTGGATCGCGATCGACACCAACCCCAACAGCCCGCACCTGAACCGCATCTACGCGATGTGGGTGGACTTCCACAGCAAGACGGCGGTGCCGTACGTCGCGTACGCCGACGCCCGCCCGGACGGCACCCACACCGACTGGTCGACCCCGCAGGTGCTGCCCGAGCCGCCGAGCACCCCGCAGGGCGCCACCTACCTGCTGCCGCACGTCGCCCCGGACGGGACGGTGTACACCACCCTCACCAACTCCGATCCGGCGCACCGGTTCTGCTGCGACGCGATCGTCCTGAACGCCTCGCACGACGGCGGCCGGACCTGGTCCACGGTGTCCGCCCTGCCCGGCACCATCACCCCGCCGCCCGGCTCGTACGCCAACACCACGTTCCGCGACGGCATCGAGGACACCTTCACCCTGGGCAGCCGGCCGGTGAACGGCCACTACCCGCTGTACGTCGCGTACGAGGACTACGCCACCGGCGTGGTCAACGTCCTGCTGACCGCCTCCTACGACGGCGGCGCGAGCTGGAGCGACCCGATCCGGGTCAACGACAACGCCGCCCCGGTGGACGAGTTCCAGCCCAACCTGACCACCGGCCCCGACGGCACGGTGAGCGTCGCCTTCTACGACCGGCGCCTCGCCTGCCCCGCCGCCGGCACCGCCGAGGCGCAGGCCGCCGGGCTCGCCCTGGACACCGCCAACCCCAAGCACCCCGGCGCGCCCTACGGCGCCACCGACTACTGCGTGGACACCAGCGTCCAGTTCTACGACCCGACGCTGAACCCGCTGGGCCACAACCTCCGGCTCAGCTCCCACTCCTTCGACCCGCAGCTCGACGCCCCGGTCGAGGGCTCCGACACCTTCATCGGCGACTACTTCGGCAACACCATCGGCGGCACCACGGACTACACGACCTCGGTGACCACCTACGACGACGGCACCAACCCGGCCCACCTGCAACAGCAGCAGGTCACGGCGGTGGCGGTCCCGCGCCACTGACCAGGCCCACCTGAACGGCCTGGCCCCCGGCGTCCGCCGCACCGGGGGCCGGGCCTCACCCGTTTTCCTACGGCCGGTACACGTACGGCGTGGTGGTGCTCAGCCGCGCGAAGCCGAGACGCTCCAGGATGGGGCGGCTCTGGTCGCTCGCGTCGACCTGGAGGTACTCGTAGCCGAGGTCGGCGGCGAGGCGGGCCCGGTGGGCCACCAGGGCGCGGTAGATGCCGCGGCCGCGCCAGCCGGGCACCGTGCCACCGCCCCACAGGCCCGCGAAGCCGGTGCCCGGGGTCAGCTCCATCCGGGCCGCGCTCACCGGCTGGTCGCCGGCCATCGCGAGGACCATGAGGACCGTCTCCGAGTTGTGCCGCAGGGAGTCCAGCATCTGCTCCCGCAGGCCGGGCGAGTCCTTGCCGAAGGCCTGCTCGTGGGCCGCCACCATGAGTTCCACCCCGGCCGGGTCGGTCACCGCCTCCAGCCGGACGCCCTCGGGCAGCACCGGCCCGGTCGGCAGGTCCGCGATCCGGGCGATCATCAGCGCCTCGTCCGGCTCGGCCGTGAACCCGGCCGCGAGCAGCCGCTGCCTGAGGTCGGCGGGGCGGTCGTGGGCGTAGGTCTTCCACTCGAACTCCCGCCCCAGTGCGCTGAAGTAGCGCACCTGGGCGGCGATCGCCGCGTCCGCCCCGGCCTCGTCCAGACCGGACCAGACGACGCCGTTCCAGTCGTGCTCCCCGCCCACCTGACGCACCACGGCTCCGTCGTGCTCGACGCGGACCCCGGGGCCGTCGGGCCGCGCGCTGCGCCGGATCCGGTCGTCGAACAGGGCCAGTACGTGATCATGATCCATCCGATCACTCCAGCACGGCCGGCCGGTGCGCGCCACCAGTTTTCCGTCCCGGTGTGTCGGCCCTCGGCCTGCGGATCAGCTCGCTCGGCGCCTCCGCGCCCATGATGGCGTCCAACAGCGCCCGCGCGGTCGCGAGTTCGTCCAGCTGCCGGGCGATCCGGGCTCGCTCCCGGGCCAGACCGTTCAGCAGCTCCGGGCAGGTCGGACCGGGGCGGCGGCGCCCCGGCAGCGGCAGGCCCGGGAGGATCTCGGCGATCACGGCGCTGTTGAGGCCGGCCGCGAGCAGGGTGCGGATGCCGTGGACGGTGTCCACGTCCCGCTCGCCGTACTCGCGGTAGCCGCTCGGACGGCGCTCGGGGGTGAGCAGCCCCTGCTCCTCGTAGTAGCGCAGGGCGCGCGGGGTGGCCCCCGTCCGCCGGGCGAGCTCTCCGATCCGCATCGCGACTCCTCCCTTCGACCGTCCGACGGCCTTGACTCGGCCGCCGGCGTGAAGGTCTAGCGTAACCGCCGTGCCGAACGAACGATCTTCCTCAATCTCCCCTGCCCGCACCGCGGTTGCCGTCCTCGGCCTGGGCCCGATGGGCCGGGCGCTGGCCGAGGCGCTGCTGGCCGCCGGCCGTTCCGTCACCGTCTGGAACCGCACCCCGGGCCGGGACACCGAACTGCTCGCCCTCGGCGCGCGACCGGCCGCGAGCGCCGCCGGGGCCGTCGCGGACGCCCCGCTCGTCCTGCTCTGCGTCCGCGACCAGCCGGCCGCCCGGGCCGTACTGGACGCCGCCGGGCAGGCGCTGCGCGGCCGCACCGTCGTCAACGCCACCTCGATCGCACCGGAGGACGCCCGGGCCAACGCCGCCGACGCCGGGGCCCGGGGCTTCCGGCTCCTCGACGCCGCGATCCTCACCCCCACCCCGACCATCGGCCGCCCGGAGGGCACCGTCCTGCTCAGCGGCGACCCGGAGGCCTTCGCCGCCCACGAGGCGACGCTCCGGGCCCTGGGCACCGTACGCCACGTGGGCGCGGACCCGGGGCGGGCGGCGGCCTTCGACGCGGCGCTGCTGGACCTGTTCTGGACCACCGTGCACGGCTGCCTCCACGCCCTGGCACTGGCCCGCGCCGAGGGCATCAGCGGCGCCGAACTCGCCCCGTACGCCCAGGGGTTGCCACGCCTGCTGCCGCCGCTGATCGAGGACTTCGCCCGGCGCGCGGACGACCGCCACCACCCGGGCGACCGCAGCAACGTGGCCTCCGCCGCGGCCGGGCTGGAGCACGTCGCCCACACCGCCCGCACCCGCGGCCTGGACACCTCCGTCCTGGACGCCGCACTCGCACTCACCCGGCGGGCGGTGACGGCGGGGCACGGCGCGGACGGGGTGTCGGCCCTGGTCGAGCTCTTCGGCCGCTAACTGTCGGACACGGCCCCGCCGTTCACGCTCCAGGTGCCCTACTGCGCCAGGTACCCGCCGTCGACCGGCAGCACTGCCCCGGTGATGAAGGAGGCGTCGTCCGAGGCGAGGAAGAGGACGGCGGCCGCGACCTCGGCCGGGTCACCGAGCCGCCCCATCGGGTGCAGCTTCTCGATCGCCTCCAGGTACTCGGGCCCGCCGGGCTCGTCCCGCAGCCGGGCCACCCGCTCGGTGGAGATGGTGCCGGGGGCGACGGCGTTGACCCGGATCCCGCGGTCGGCCCACTCGACGGCGAGGTGCTTGGTCAGCCCGGAGGCGACGAACTTGGCGGGCCCGTACACCGCCTGGCCGCGCTGGCCGGCCTCGCCGGAGATCGAGGACAGGCACACGATCGAGCCGCCGGGCCGCTCCTGCGCGGCCATCGCCTGGATCGCGTACTTGCAGGTGAGGAACATGCCCCGGCCGTCGACGGCCATCACCTGGTCCCAGTCCTCGGCGGTGGCCTCGGTGATCTCCATCAGCGGGATCACCCCGGCGTTGGCCACCAGCACGTCCAGCCGCCCGTGCCGCTCGACGGCCGCGTCGACCATCCGCCGGGCGTCCCCGTCCCGGGACACGTCGCCCACCACCGTGCTGACGGCGCCCGGCAGTTGCTCCGCCAGCCGGCGCAGCCCCTCGGCGTCCACATCGGTGGCGACCACCGACGCGCCCTCCCGGACGAACCGCTCGGCCACGGCCCTGCCGATGCCGCTGGCCGCCCCGGTCACCACGCAGGAGCGCCCGGCCAGCCGCTCTGCCGCGTTCAGAGTCACCATGGGCGGGACTCTACCGAGCAAGGGGCCGGAAACCGGGCTTCTACGACGATCCCGCGTTCGGTCAGACCGTGAGGACGATCTTGCCGCGCAGGTGCCCGCGCTCGCTGACCCGCTGCGCCTCGGCCGCCTCCGCCAGCGGGAACACCCGGTGCAGCGGCAGCCGCAGGGTGCCCAACTCGTGCAGGGCGAGCGCGGCGGCGTAGCCGCGCCGGTGGTAGGACTCGACGCCCTCGGCGCCGCCGGAGAAGCGGATGCCGTGTTCCTGCGCGCCCGGGATGTCGGCGATCGTCAGCACCCGGTCCGCACTGCCCGTCAGCTCGACCGACAGCGGCAGCACCCCGCCCCGCCCAGCCGCGTCCAACGCCCGGTCCACCCCGCCCGGGGCGGCCGCCCGCACCCGCTCGGCCAGGCCCTCGCCGTAGGTCACCGGGATCGCGCCCAGCTCGCGCAGATGGGCGTGGTTGGCCTCGCTCGCGGTGCCGACCACGGTGATCCCGCGCTCCCGGGCGAACTGCAGCAGCAGAGTGCCGACCCCGCCCGCTGCGCCGTGCACCAGCAGCGTCTGGCCGGCCCGCACGCCGAGCAGGCCGAGGACGCGCTCGGAGGTCTCGGCGGCCACCGGGATCGCGGCGGCCTCCTCCCAGCCGAGCGTGGCGGGCTTGGCCGCCAGCTGGTCCGCGGCCACCAGCGCGTGCTCGGCGTAGCCGCCGCCCATCAGGGCGCCGAACACCTCGTCGCCGGGCGCGAAGCCGGTCACCTCGGCGCCGACCGCCTCCACCACGCCGGACAGCTCGTAGCCGGGCACGGCGGGGAAGGTGACCGGGAAGAACCCGGCCAGCTCACCGCTGCGCACCTTGTGGTCCAGCGGGTTGACGCCCACCGCGCGGACCGCGACCCGCACCTGGCCGGGGCCGGGGGCGGGCAGTTCGATGTCGATCGGGCGCAGCACGTCCGCGCCGCCGTACTGCGGGAAGGCAATCGCCTTGGTCATGGAATGTCCTCGGGGTTTCCGGGAGTTGTTGCTTCCGACGACTCCATCCTGCGGCGCCGTCGACGGGCGCCCGGCCCGCCGTTCGGACAGTTCGACCTGGCCGAACGGACGGGCGGCCGGCATCGGCTCCCGGACTAGGCTGGACGGCATGGACGAGACGTGGCAGGAACACTGGGGCCGCCCCGAGGACGCGCTGGCGCAGGCCGTCGAGGTGCTGCGCGCACCCCGGCCGGATGTCATGCCGCGCCTGTCGGAGGTGGTCGCCACCCTGGTCCCGCACGCGGCGATCGCGCACCTCAGCGGCATCTGCACCTACTCGCCCACCCACAGCTACGGCCCGCCCGAGCTGACCGAGGGCATCAACGGCCTGGAACTGGCCCAGCTGGCCGACCGCGCGGCCGCGACGACCGCGACCGGCAACCCCTGGCAGGGTGAGGCCGAACTCGCGGGCCGCAGCCGGCCGGTGGTGGTGGTCTCGGCGGCGCCGGGCGACGGCAAGGGCGCGGTCCTGGTCCTCGTCCGGGCGACCGACGAGCCGGTGGCCCCGGGCGCGCTCGCTGTCCTCCAGCAGCTGTGTGACCTGGTGATCACCCACTCCGACCACCGCGCCACCGACGCCGACCCCAGCCGCGCGGCGGTCTCCCGCGCCGCCGCCAACGCCCGCGCCCGCGCCATCGCCGAGTTCACCGGCACCCACAGCGCCGCGCTGAGCGCGATCCTGGCGCCGCTGCGCTCGGCCGACCTGGACGACGCGGCCGCCCGCCGCGCCGCCGGCGAGCTGGCCGTCACCGCCCTGCTCGACCTGCGCCGGGGCGCCGACCTGGACCGCGCGCTCAGCGAGGAGCCCGCCGACGCCGCCTTCGCCCGGCTCGCCCGCGAACTGCGCCCGCTGCTGCGGCACACCCGGGTCCGGCTCGACCTCGCTCCGCCGTCGGACGCCACCCGGTCCGTCCCGGCGGACACCGCGCACACCGCGCGCGACGCCGTCCGGGCCGCGGTCCTGCTGATGCTGGAACAGGACAAACCGACCCGACTGCACGTGAGTTGGCAGTTCACGGGCGGCGGTTCGCTGCGCGCCGTGGTCCGCGACGACGGCCTCGGCCTGCTCGCCACCGACGCCCTGACCGTCCACCGCACCGCCGACCGGATCGCCGCCCTCGGCGGTCACCACACCGTCGAGGCCGTCCCCGGCTGGGGCACCACCGTCACCGTCGACCTGCCGCTCGCCCTGCCCTCGCCCTCGGTGGCCACCGACCCGCTGGAAGGGCTCCAGCCGCGCGAGCTGGAGGTCCTCGACCAGTTGACCCAGGGCCGCCGCAACCGGGACATCGCTGCCGCACTGCACATCAGCGAGTCCACGGTGAAGTTCCATGTGGCCAACATCCTGGCCAAGTTGGGCGTCGCTTCCCGCGGCGAGGCGGCCGCCCTCGCCCACCGGGCGGGCCTGCCCGGCACCACCCGGCTCCACGTGGCATCCTGATCCGGTTGCGCCGCCGCTTCCGATGACAGGAGTCCCCATGACCCCACCCCGGACGATCCTCATCACCGGCGCCACCGACGGCCTCGGCCGCGCCCTCGCGCACCGCCTCGCCGGCGAGGGCGCCACCGTCCTCCTGCACGGCCGCGACCAGGGCAGGCTCGACCGCACGGCCGAGGAGATCAGCGCGGCCCACGACGTCGACCGTCCCGCCACCCTGCGCGCCGACCTGACCGACCTCGCACAGGTCCGCGCCGTCGCGGAGCGGGTCCGCGCCACCACCGACCGGCTGGACGTCCTGGTGAACAACGCCGGCATCGGCGGCGGCGAACCCGACGGCCGGACCCGCCGCACCAGCGCCGACGGGTACGAACTGCGGTTCGCCGTCAACCACCTCGCCGGGTTCCTGCTCAGCCTCGAACTCCTCCCCCTGCTGCGCTCCTCCGCCCCGGCCCGGATCGTCAACGTCGCCTCCGCCGGGCAGGAGCCGGTCGACTTCGACGACCTCGGCTTCGAACGCGGCTACAACGGAATGGGCGCCTACTGCCGCAGCAAGCTCGCCCAGATCACCACCGGCCTCGAACTGGCCGCCCGTGTACCGGCGGCCGAGGTCACCGTCAACAGTCTCCACCCGGCCACCTACATGCCCACCAAGATGGTGCTGCAGGAGGTCGGCTACAGCATCGACAGCCTTGAGGAGGGCCTCGCCGCCACCCACCGGCTCGTCACCGACCCGGCTCTTGCCGGGATCACCGGCCGCTACTACGACCGCACCCACGAGACCAGGGCGAACCCCCAGGCCTACGACCCGCGCGCCCGGGCGGAACTCTGGGAGCGCAGCCTGAAGCTCGTCGGCCACCCCGGGATCTGAGATGACCGACCAGCCGCCGCCCACCACCTGGGATCCCGCCGCCCCCGGCGTACTCCGCCTGCCCTCCGGCCGCCTGCTGCGCGGCCGCGGCCTGAGCAACCCCCTGCCGCCCGGCCCCCGACCCACCTTCGGCGTCTACCTGCTGGGCCGCCCGCCCAAGGCCCTCGACTGGCAGACCCGCTGGGTGCGCTGGCCCGACTTCCGGCTGCCCGCCGACCGCGCCGACGCGGCCGCCGCCTTCCGCGAGGCCTGGGAACGCTGCGCCGTCGACCGCGTCGAACTCGCCTGCGCCGGCGGCCGCGGCCGCACCGGCACCGCGCTCGCCTGCATCGCGATCCTCGACGGTGTCCCGGCGGCCGAGGCGGTCCCCTACGTCCGGGAGCACTACAGCCCGCACGCCGTGGAGACGCCCTGGCAACGCAAGTTCGTCGAGCGCTGGAGCGGTTGACCCGGGTCCGCTCACGCCGACCGGAGGAGCGAGTCCCCCGTCATCTTGAAGCGCAGCTCCGCCCCCGTCTCCCCCGGCCGCCACCCGGCGGCCAGGCCCGAGCGGACGAGGTCGGCGGTGAGCGCCGGGGTGACGGGTTCCAGCTGGAACACCTCGGCGATCCGCTCGGGCGGGGCCGTCAGCAGCACCCCGCAGTGCAGCCACGGGTCGTCGAAGCGCCGGGTGACGGCCAGTACCCGGCCGCCACGGCCGGGCTGGTCGAGCCAGACGCGCACGACCACGTGTTCGCCGTCGCGGAAGCGGACCACCCAGCGGTAGTCACGGCCGTCGACGCGGATGCTGCGCGGTGCCCTCTGTGCCACCCCGCGACGATACGCCCCCGGCCCCGGGGACCAGCACGGCCCGGTCACGCCAGGCCTGTTCGAACCGGCGGGTCATGCCCGGGTAGATGACGTAGTGGCGGAACGGTGCGATGAGGTCCATGTAGCGGCGGCCGAGCCAGCCGTTGGGCTTGACCAGGACGGCCATCCGCAGCTCGTGGCCGCCCCCGGCGAGGGGGACCCAGCCGAGGTGCATCAGGCCGTGAACGGTGCGGTTGGCGATCTCGGCGACGTACTCGGTGTTGGTGCGGTACACCGGGGTGAGTGGCGAGCCGACCGGGTCGACGGTGTCGCGGAGGTCCTGCGGCAGGCGCTCGCGCAGGGACGGGACGCGGCTGCCGAGGCCGGTGGCGGGGTCGTCCCAGCCGAGGAGGGCGCCGAGTTTCCAGCGGACGGCGAAGAGGACGCGGGCCGGAAGGCCCTGGGCGGAGGGTCCGCGGTCGGCGCGGACGGCGGCGAGCGCCGCCGGGAAGTCGTCCGGGCCGGCGCCCGGGGTTCGGTAGGACCAGACGTCCTCGATCCGGAAGTCCTCGGCGAACTCGTGGATCCGCCAGGGCTGTCGGGCGTGTGCTGCGCGTGGAAGCCGCATGGTGGCCACCCCCTTCACCGGACGAGGTTAGACCTCCTTATCCGTTCACAGCTCCCAGGGCTGCTCGGCCGCCCACTCCTCCACCGTCTGCCAGTGGATTCCCGGGTGGGCGGCGTGCAGGGCGGCGGTGTCGACGTCGAGGCCGGGCTCCTGGAAGTAGCGGAACATCGCGGCCAGGTCCTCGGAGTAGGTCTCGACGACGGCGAGCGGCACCTCCTCGCAGCGGATCGGGCGGCCGCTCGCGGCGGCGATGGCGGCGGCGATCTGCTCGCCGGTGCACCACTGGGAGGCGATGTCGATGCGTCGGCCGGTGTAGGCCTCGGGGTGGGTGAGGACGTGGGCGGCGAAGGCACCGATGGTCTCGGCGGCGATCACCGGGAGGGGGACTCCGGGCGGCATAGGGAGGTGGTAGACGCCCTCGCGGAGGGACTGGAGGGTCCAGTCGTTGGCGTAGTTGTCGAGGAAGGCCGCCGGGCCGATGACGGTCCAGGGCAGGTCCAGGCCGGCGAGGTGCTGTTCGATGCGCTGCTTGGTGTCGAAGTGCGGGATGCCGGTGGAGCGGTCGGCGTTGGTGGCGGAGGTGAAGACCACGTGCCGTACGCCGGCGGCGGCCGCCGCGTCGAGCAGGGCGACGCCCTGGCGGACCTCGGTGTCGAGGTCCGTCCCGAACGGGGTGGACATCGCGAACAGCGCGCCCGTGCCGTCCAGGGCGGCGGCCAGCGAGGCCGGGTCGTCGAAGTCGGCGCGCACCAGGTCGGCGCCGAGGGCGGAGAGTTCACGGGCGGCCGGGGAGTCGACGGCGCGGGTCAGCGCCCGGACGGGACGGCCCGCGCGCAGCAGTGCGCGGGCGGTGGCTCCGCCCTGGGCGCCGGTGGCACCCGTGACGGCGACAGGAACCTCAGTTATCTGCGTCATGCAGATAAAAATAGGGAAGAACACCTGCGTCGCGCAACTATTTATCGGGAACCCGGCTACCCTTCCCCCCATGACCACCCGCGACGAACTGATGGCGCAGCTGTGGCCGGTCTCGCGCCGCTACCTGGCCTCCTACGTGCTGTTCAACCAGGCCGTCGCCGACCACCTCGGCATGCACCCGACCGACGTCCAGTGCCTGAACCTGCTCACCCTGGAGGACGGACCGGTCACCACCGGACGGATCGCCGAGCTGACCGGCCTCACCAGCGGCTCGGCGACCCGGCTGGTCGACCGGCTGGAGAAGGCGGGCCTGGTGGCCCGGCAGCGGGACGAGGCGGACCGCCGCCGGGTACTGGTGGCCGTCCTCCCCGAGGCGCTGGAGCGCTTCGGGGAGGTGTGGCGCGCCCTCAGCACCGACTGGGTGGCGATCTTCGCCGAGGACAGCGAGGACGAACTCGCCTTCCTACTCAAGCACATGAACCGCACGGTGGACCTCAGCCACCGGCAGATCGCCCGCCTCGCCGACAAGGACCTCTAGGTCTTCCGCAGTTCCGGCGCCGGAACCCCGATCAGCAGCCGCCGCGCCGCGTCCCACGCCGTCCGCAGCGCGGCTGCGCAGGCCCGGGAGTCCGAGCCGAGCAGCCGCAGCCAGGCGCCACCGTCCTGCGGCAGCACGCTGACCCCGTACAGCAGGCCGCGGTCGGCCAGCGCCTCGTGCAGCACGTCCGCGATCCGCGCCGCCGGGGCGAGCGGGCTGAGCACGTACAGGCTGGACATCACATCGTGCCCGCCGAGCACGGCCGGACCGGCGACGCCGCCGCCCGCGGGCTCCAGCCGCACCGTATCCAGGGCCACCAACTCCCCGTCCGGCCGCCGCACTTCGAGGTCCGAGGCGAACACCTGGTAGGCGTTCCGCTCGCCCCGGGCGAGCCGGCCGGCGAGCAGGCTCTCCCCGGCGACGACGGTCGCACCGGCGTCCACGGTCAGCACCGTGCGCTGGTAGAACCGCGAGTCGACGAAGGGGATCACCGGCTCGGGCAGGTACTCGACGTAGGAGCCCGGCCCGGCCGAGAGGTTGACGAGCTGGGTCGCGTAGTCGTGCTCCATCCGGTAGACCTTGGTGGCCGCCTGGGTGGTCAGGTGCACCGCCGTGTCGGCGCCGCAGCGGATGTCCGTGCGCAGCCGGTCGGCCTGCAGGATGCCGCCGCCGGTGGACATCAGGAAGGTGACGGCGAGGTCCGGGCGGGCCAGGTCGAAGTAGAGCGGGCGCATGATCTGCAGCGGCGACTTCTGGTAGTGGCCGGTGAGTTCGGTGCGTCCGCCGATCCGCTCGAAGGCCAGCTCCAGCAGCCCGACCTTGCCGGGGCGCCCGACCGCGAGGGTGTCGGGCGTCCCGGCGTGCCGGCGGACCTCGTACGGGACGCGGGCCGGCTCGTAGTGGCGGGGGTCGAGCCGGGGCACCGGCCCCTGCGGGGGCGCCGACCCCTCCGCCAGGACGGTCACGCCGGGACCTTCCGGAAGGTCTCCAGGAAGCTCGCGATCTCCTCCAGGCCCTCCCCCGTCAGGCAGTTGGTGAGCACCACCGGCCCGCCCTCCCGGACCCGCCGGGCGTCGGACTCCATGATGCCGAGGTCGGCGCGGACGTACTGGGCGATGTCGATCTTGTTGATGACCAGCAGCTCCGACTCGGTGATGCCCGGGCCGCGCTTGCGGGGCATCTTCTCGCCCTCGGCGGTGTCCAGGACGAACAGGAAGAGGTCGACCAGCACCGGGCTGAAGGTCAGGGTCAGGTTGTCGCCGCCGGACTCGTACAACAGGGTGTCGACGTCCGGGAAGCGCTCCAGCATCTCGGCCCCGGCCGCCAGGTTCATCGTCGGGTCGTCCCGTACGGCGGTGTGCGGGCAGGCGCCGGTCTCCACGCCGACCACCCGCTCCGGGTCGAGCACCCCGGCGAGGGTGCGGCGCACGTGCTGGGCGTCCTCCTGGGTGTAGATGTCGTTGGTGATGACCGCCGGGCGGTGGCCGCGCGCGATCAGCACCGGGACGAGCGCCTCGATCAGCGCCGTCTTGCCGGAGCCGACCGGGCCGCCGACGCCCACCCGGAGCACGTTCTCGGTCATGCTGTCTGGTCTCCTCTGCTTGCTTGTGTACGAAGGGGGTTCAGCTCGCGAACAGCCGGGCCTCGGCCCGCTCGTGCCGCCCGGACATCGCGTCCGCGACCGGCACGCAGCCGCCCAGGTCGGCCGACTCCCGCACCAGGGCGGCCGCCACCACCTCCCGGATCACCGGCGCCACGGCCCGCAGCACCACCTGCGCCTTGCGGTGGTCGGTCAGCCGCAGCCGCAGCGCGGCGCCGACGAAGCTGGTGCAGAACGCGAACAGGTCGCTGGCGACGGCCTGTTCGACGGGGACGGCGGCCGAGGCGTAGGCGACCCCGGCCGCCACCGCCTGGCAGCCGGGGGCCCGCTTGGCGGCCACCAGTTCGGCGTACCGCTCCAGCGGCTCGCCGCCCACCGACTCCCGGGCGATGTCCAGGAGTTGGCGTCCGGTACGGGTGGCGGCCAGCCGCAGCTCGCGGTTGAGCTTGGTGGCGTGCAACCGCTGGTCGGTCTCGGCCACCAGCGGCCAGTCCCCGGCCGAGGCGGCCCGGTGGGCCAGCGCCAGCGCCGTGGCGTCGGACGGTCCGACGCTGTGCCGCAGCAGGTCGGCGAGCAGCTCGGGCATGGTGTCCGGGGTGACGGCCTTGGCCTGGGCGTAGCCCTCCAGCCCGTGCGAGAGGGTGTAGAAGCCGCTGGGGAAGGCGGAGTCGGTCAGCTGGAGGCTGACCAGCAGGGCGTCCAGGCCGTTGCCCGAGAACGGGACCGGGACCGACTCCGAGACCGACTCCGGGTCCGAGCGCGAGCCCGAGGTGATGCTCATGCGAGGTAGAACAGGTGGTTGAGCGGCAGCTCACGGGCGGGCTCGATGGTGGCCGGTTCGCCGTCCAGGGTGACCTTGTACGTCTCCGGGTCGACCGCGATCTTCGGCAGCGCGTCGTTGCGCACCATGTGCTGCTTGCCCACCGAGCGACACCTCCGCACCGGCAACACCCGGCTGTCCAGCCCGAGTTGGGCCGGGACCCCGAGGTCCACGGCGGCCTGGGACATGAACGAGACCCGGGTGGCCTGCTTGGCCCGCCCGTACGCGCCGAACATCGGGCGGTAGTAGACCGGCTGCGGGGTGGGCAGCGAGGCGTTCGGGTCGCCCATCAGGGCCCAGTTGATCACGCCGCCCTTGATGACCATCTTGGGCTTGGCGGCGAAGGAGTTGATCGGCCAGAGCACGATGTCGGCCAGCTTGCCGGGCTCCAGCGAGCCGATGTGGTCGGCGGTGCCGGAGGCGACGGCCGGGTTGATGGTGAGCTTGGCGAGGTAGCGCAGGACACGGAAGTTGTCGTTGCGCTCGGTGTCGCCGGCCAGCTTGCCGCGCTGCTCCTTGCAGTGGTGGGCGGTCTGGAAGGCGCGGGTGAAGGACTCCCCGATCCGGCCCATGGCCTGCGAGTCGGAGGAGAAGATCGAGATCACGCCCTCGTCGTGCAGCACCGTCTCGGCGGCGATGGTCTCGGCGCGCACCCGGGAGTCGGCGAAGGAGACGTCCTCGGGGATGTCGTGGCTGAGGTGGTGGCAGACCATCACCATGTCCAGCAGCTCGTCCACCGAGTTGACGGTGTAGGGCAGCGTCGGGTTGGTGGAGGACGGCAGCACGTTGGGCTCGCCGGCGATCCGCATGATGTCGGGGGCGTGGCCGCCGCCCGCGCCCTCGGTGTGGAAGGTGTGGATGGTGCGGCCGTCGATCGCGGAGAGGGTGTCCTCGAAGTAGCCGGACTCGTTCAGGGTGTCGGTGTGGATGGCCACCTGCACGTCGTACTCGTCGGCGACGCCCAGCGCGCTGTCGATCGCGGCCGGGGTGCTGCCCCAGTCCTCGTGCACCTTCAGGCCGCACACGCCCGCCTCGACCTGCTCGCGCAGCGCGCCCGGCAGCGAGCCGTTGCCCTTGCCGAGCAGACCGACGTTGACCGGGAGGTCCTCGACCGCCTGGTACATCCGCCCGATGTTCCACGGGCCGGGGGTGCAGGTGGTGCCGTTGGTGCCGTCGGACGGGCCGGTGCCGCCGCCGATCAGGGTGGTGATGCCGTTGCTCAGCGCCTCCTGGACCTGCTGCGGGGCGATGAAGTGGATGTGGGTGTCGATGCCGCCGGCGGTGGCGATCAGGTGCTCGCCGGAGATCACCTCGGTGCCGGGGCCGATCACCAGCCGGGGGTGCACCCCGCTCTGGGTGTGCGGGTTGCCGGCCTTGCCGACGGCGGTGATGAAGCCGTCCTTGACGCCGATGTCGCCCTTGACGACGCCGAGCACCGGGTCCATGACGATCACGTTGGTGATGACCAGGTCGAGCGCGCCCTGCACGGAGGTGGCGGCCGGGTCCTGGGCCATGCCGTCGCGGATGCCCTTGCCGCCGCCGTAGACGGCCTCGTCGCCGTAGTGGCCCTGGTTGTGGTCCTGCTCGATCTCGACCACCAGGTTGGTGTCGGCGAGGTGGAAGCGGTCTCCGACGGTGGGGCCGAAGAGGTCGGTGTACTGCTTGCGGGACAGGATGGCCATCAGCGGTCGCCTTCCTTGCGGTTCGCGCGGTTCTCGGTGCTCTCGTGGTTCTCGGTGCTCTCGCGGTTCTCGCGGTTCTCGTGGTTCTCGCGGCTCTCGGTGTGGAAGTCCGCGCGGGGGTGGTCATCCTTGAGGTCGAGGTTGGTGCCCTTGAAGCCGAGGGCGATCGCCCGGTCGATGGCGCGGGCGCGGGTGGCGGGCGCGGTGGTGCCGCCGTCCACGAGGTTGCTGAAGCCGACCAGACGGCGGTGGCCGCCGAACTCGGCGAGCGTGACGTCCTTGGTGTCGCCGGGCTCGAAGCGGACGGCGGTGCCCGCCGGGATGTCGAGGTGCTTGCCGAAGGCCGCGTTGCGGTCGAAGTCGAGGGCGCGGTTGGCCTCGAAGAAGTGGTAGTGGGAACCGACCTGGATCGCCCGGTCGCCCGTGTTGCTGACCGTGATGACGGCCTTCGCGCGGCCGGCGTTGATCTCCACCGGGTCGTCGCCGTACAGGTATGTGGCGCCACCGGACATGGCTGCCCTTCCTCTCTGCCGGTTCAGTGGGGGGCGTGTGCGGGGGTGTGTGCGGGGGCGTGGGGGTGCTGGTGCGTGTGGGAGTGTTGGTGCGTGTGCCCGTGGCCGTGGGAGTGCGCCTCCCCCGGCCCGTGGCTGTGGGCGTAGCCGTGCCCGTGCTCGGCGTCGAGGCCTGCCGCGATGCCGTCCCCGCCGTGGCCGAGCAGGTGCAGCGCCGCCGCCGTCCGGGCCGCGACGACCCCGGCGATCGCGGACGGCCGCAGCAGCGGCCCGCCGTCCCGTACGCCGGGCAGGGCGGTGCGCAGCGCCGGACCGAAGGAGGCCGGGACGGCCGTCACCTCGGCCGCCCCGAGCAGGCGGCAGCGCTCGGCGCCCTCGGCGGGGTCCGGGTCGCCGCCCGCGAGGGCCACCTCGACCCAGCGGTGGCGCCCGTACTGGCGGACCAGGCGGGCGATCCGGAACAGTTCGGCGTCCTCGAAGGGGCCGGCCGCCGGGGCGGTGACCAGGACGGCGCCTTCGCCGACGGCTCCGGCCGCGGCGCGCAGCCAGCCGATCAGGTGCTCGGCGGCGCCGAAGGGGGCGGTGAGCGCGAGGCTTCCCCGGCCCTGGTCGGCCGCCAGCCAGCGCAGGGCGCGGGCGGTGTCGGCGACCAGCCTGGGGTCGCGTCCGAGCGTCATCGGCACGACGCACACCGGTCCGTCGGTGGCCGCCAGCGCCGACCGTACGGCCTCGGCGAGTGGTCGGCCTGCGGCGGCGACGGCGTGCACGGTGGGCCCCTTCCCCGTGGATCGGCGCTCCACCAGGGCGGCCAGGTCGCGGCCGCCGTCGCTCTCGTGGCCGCCGGCCAGCACGACGGTGGCAGGCCCGATCCCGGCGGCCTGTCGTGCGGTCATGGCTCAGGCACCCACCGGGTCGTGACAGGAGACCAGCTTGGTGCCGTCCAGGAACGCCGCCTCGACCTGGAGCAGCGGCAGCATCTCGCGCACGCCGGGCATGACGTCCGCGCCGCTGACGACCTGCTTGCCGATCTCCATGCACTCGGCGACGGTGCGGCCGTCCCGGGCGCCCTCCATGATCGCCTCGCTGATCAGCGCGCAGGCCTCGCTGTAGTTGAGCTTGACGCCGCGGTCGCGGCGTTTACGGGCCAGATCGGCCACGACGTAGATGTAGAGCTTGTCCATCTCACGCGGGGAGAGATTCACGGGAATCACTCGTCCTTTCCGAGAATCCGATGAAATGCAAGGGAGTTGGACGACCGAGAACCGGGTTCGGCGCCGACCGCGCTCAGCCCCGACGCAGCCGGGGAATCGCCGGTACCGCTGCCAGGAAAAGCATGGTGGTCAGGACGAACGGCCAGGTGAAGGCGTGGCCGCCGAAGGGCGCGGAGATCGCGCCGAGCGCCGGGGTCAGCACGGTCGCGGCGGCCGCGCCGAGTACGGCGTAGGCCGCGCTCCAGCCGTCGGGCGCGACGAACACCCCGCACAGTGCGAGCGCCACCAGCACGCCGCTGTAGCCGAGCAGCCCCTGCCCGACGGCCTCGGCCGGCGCGCCGAACGCCCAGGCGGTGAGCAGCCCGGTGGCGCTGCCGGCACAGGCCATCAGCCCGGCCGGCCGGCCGGCGACGAACAGGCCGGCCAGGAACAGCAGTCCGACGTACCACTGGGGCATGAAGAAGATCTGGCCGATGTTGGCGAAGAACCCGTGCCAGAGCTGTTCCCAGCTCAGCCCGGTGCCCCCGGTGGCCGGTACGGGCAGCGCGGCCGGGCCGGCGCCCTCGGGCCACAGGTGCCGGAAGCCGGGCGCCGCGACCGTGACGGCGGTCGCGACCAGGCAGAACGGCGCGGTGACAAAGAAGAGTC
This sequence comes from Kitasatospora sp. NPDC101155, assembly GCF_044768305.1. Taxonomy (NCBI): domain Bacteria; kingdom Bacillati; phylum Actinomycetota; class Actinomycetes; order Kitasatosporales; family Streptomycetaceae; genus Kitasatospora; species Kitasatospora sp. NPDC101155. The sequence continues at coordinate 426,346 of NZ_JBIWPN010000002.1, forward strand.
CGCACACGGCGGACGGCATGAAATCAACCTGGGCGACACCGCGCAGGACTTCGACGACTAGCTTGACGGATATCGGACGGGCAACCCCGGCGGCACCTTCGGAGGTTTCACCGAAGACGCCTTCCCCACCCTTTTGTTGAGCCATACAGCGCACCAATTCCCGGTACGGCCGAGGGGGCTCGGGAGATTGCTCGGGAGCCCGTTCGGCGATTCGTTGGGAACCGTACTCCTGCGGATTGCCGATCGGGATAGGCGCATGGCGTTACGCCAAATCAACCGTGAGTGACCGGCAGGCCGCTGAGCTGCAACATTCTGTTGAAGATTCACCCCCGACGGGTGGCTGAAGGGGGCAATTCTTTGCGAAGTTTTACTTGCCGGTAACGGACCCCGGAATGTGCCCACGTCAACCAATCAGCGACAAATTCCCCCCACCCCGGCAATACGGACACACCAAGCTGTGGGAACCCTGTGAAACGGGATGCCGATGTGGCGGAAACGTATTCGATACGGGATGCACTCGCGCCGGAATCCGTCAGTCGACCGCACGCGCCTGCGTGCCGAGTTTCCGGAACAGGAACCGCTCCGAGGAGTCCAGCTCGAAGTCGGGCACCGCCAGATGGCCCCCGGGATTGGCGTGCAGCGTCCGCTCCGCCGATCCCAGCGCGCCGTACACCGCCAACGCGCTCTCGCGCGGCACGAGTTCGTCGTCCCACTGCAGCACGAACCGCACCGGCACCCCGACCCGCCGCGCCGCCTCCAGCTGGGACGCGTGCCCGGTCAGCCCGAACACCGCCACGGTGATGCGGGGTTCGGCCGCGACCAGCGGGATACCGATCACGCTGCCCAGCGACAACCCCCAGTAGCCGACCGGGCCGAGACCGCCGCCGGCCTTGTCCAGCGCGTCCAGCACCGCCCGCCACTCGGGCACGGCCCGCTCCGCGAGCGCCGCCGTGTGCCGCGCCACCCACGCGCTGATCGGCCGCCCGGCCGCCAGCAACTCCCCGATCTCCGTGGCGAATCGCTCGTCCTGCGCGGTGCGCTCCCGCTCGCCGTGCCCGGGCGCGTCCAGCGACACCGCCGCCCACCCGTACCGCGTCACGCATCTGTGGGCCCGTTCCACCACGCCCGGCCCCAGCTTGTGCTTCCCGCCGCCGTGTCCCAGCAGCACCAGCGGCCTGGCGCCGAGGGCGGATCCGTCCGGCTGCCAGAGCACGCCGGGCACGCCGTCGAGGGTGAAGCGGTGCTGCGTGAGGCCGTTCGAGGAGGTGTGAGAGGTGAGGTGCATCCCCTCATGATGGTGCCCGACAGACGTTCGAGTCCTGCCATTTCACCGCCCTGGCCAATAGTCACCACGCGGTCGGCGCATCGGGGGCCAGGACGGGGAAGGCTGCTTCGGGCCTCGCCTTCGGGTCCGCGTTGCAGGTGAACCCGCAGGATACGCATGCGAAGTCGGCTTGGCTCTTGCGCGACTTGTTCTCGATCCATCCGCAGGCGCTACAGCTCAGGCCAGTCCACGGGGTCGGTAGGTCCTGCACACATTTAAGGGCCGTCTGCTCGGCGCGCTGGCGCAGAAGGCCCCAGCCCTGAGCGAGGACGGCCCGGTCCAGCCTCGCTTCAGCCGAGGAGCCCGGCCAGCCACTGCTGCCAGGAAACGTCGATGCCCTCCGGCGCCGGACCGAACAGGTGATGGAACATCAGGACCATGCCGCCGCCGTGGTGGAAGGTGTGGATCGCGTCGGCGGAGCGGACCTCGAAACGCTCGTCGTCCGCCCAGACCACCTCGCCGTCCAGCGGCGGCAGGCCGGCCGGCGCGGCGTGGACCGGCGCGCCCACGGCGACCGGGAGCGGCAGCGCGAGGGCACCGGCGAGCGCCGCCCGCACCTCTGGCTCCGTCCGCCCGCCGGACGGCGCGGCGGCGAACACCGGTACGGCGGTGCGCCCTTGGAAGTGGGCGAGGTACTCGCGGAGCGTGTTGAGGTGGAACGGCCAGCCGCGGCGCAGCGCGTCGTACTCGTCCTGCCAGTCGTCGCCGAGCAGTCCGCTGTGGACGACGCGCAGCACGGTGCTGCCGCCGTCCCGCCCCTCCACCAGGTACTCGAAGGCCATGAACCGGCCGTCCTCGCCGGTGGCCGTACGGGTGGCCAGGCGCTTGCCGGGTTCGTAGGCGGTGATCACCGCCTGCTCGCGGTGGCCCCCGATGTCCATGACGGCGGCCCCGCCCTCACGCGGGTCGAGCTCGTTGCGGCCCATGAACCAGGAGTCGAGTCCCGGTCCGGTGGCGATCGCCTCCCAGACCTCCTCCGGACTCGCCGGCAGGGTCGTCTTCAGCTCGATCTCGAACGGGTGGGTCATCGGGGGTACTCCTGTTCCGGTTCGGTCCCGGCGTCCTCGGCCGGGTCGGCCGACACGGCGTCGGGGGACGCGGCGTCGGGGGACGCGGCGTCGGGCGCCGCGGGTGGCGCCGCGGGGATCTGGTGGAGCCCGACGACCACCCGGTGGCTACGGCCCCCGGGGGCGGACTCGTCGTGGTAGCGACTGACCAGCGTCGCCACCGCCTGAGACAGCTCCTCCGCGAAGGCCGCCCGGTCGGCCGCCGAGGCGAACCGCACCTGCGCGTCGATCCCGAAGGTGGCGACCCGCTTCCTGGCCCGGGAGGCCCCGGTCAGCAGCGCCCCGACCTCCTGCACCAGCCGCGACCCCAGCGCCAGCAGCCAGCGGGCGGAGAGCTGGTCCGGCGAGCGCGAGGGGTCCGGGCTCACGGCGGCCAGGACGCTCGGCGAGATCACGTACGAGGCGGCGGTGGCGCGGTACACCCGTTCGGTGACGTTGCCCTTGCGCCGTTCCTCGGCGAGTTCGACGAGCTTGTGCCGCTCCAGCTCCTTCAGGTGGTAGTTGACCTTCTGCCGGGGCAGCCCCAGGCGGGAGGCCAGCATGGCGGCCGAACCGGGTTCGGCGAGGGCGGCGAGGATTCGGGCCCGTATCGGATCCAGGGAGGCCTCGGCCGCGGCGGGTTCTTCGATCACGGCGACGTCCAGCATGGTTCCAGAGTCGCGCCGACAAGAAAATTTGTCAAGGACAGAATTCTTGTCGGTCGCCGCCGTCACCTCGGCCGCGCCTCCACCGCCCTCCACCTCCCTCCGCCGCCTCCCGGCCAACGGCCCGGCACACTGAACGCGGCCCGCCGGGCCGCTCGACGCGCTCCTCTCCGACCTCACGTAGCCGCGAGTCTCCGACCTCACGTAGCCACGAGCGGCAGGCCCCTGCGCTCCGCCCCGACGCGTCAGCCGAAGCACCCGGAGCAGGAAGTCGGCCCAGTCGACTTCCTGCTCCGGCCCATCCCTACCGGCCTGCCAGCGACTCCCGCAGGAAGTCGGTGAGCAGCGCCGTCACCTCGGCCGGGCGCTCAAGGTTGGGGAGGTGGCCGGCCCAGGGCAGTTCGCGGTGGCGGGCGTTCGGCAGCAGGGTCGGCAGGGAGGCGGCGATCTGGCGGAAGTCGGGGAGGTCGTGGGCGCCGGAGAGGGCCAGGGTGGGAGCGGTGATGCGGGTGAGGTCGACCTCCTCCTTCCGCGGGCCGACCTGTGCCGTCAGCTGCACCTCGAAGTTGTGCCGCTGCATCCGGCGGACCAGCTCGCGGGTCGCCTCGTCGGCCTCCGGGCCCAGCCAGGTCCGGACGTTGAGTTCGACGGCGCCCTCGATGTCGCCCGCCGTGAGCAGTTCCTCCTCCTGGGCATCGAAGGCGAGGAGGGTGTCGGTCGGCTCGTGTCCGGGCTTGGCCGCGCCGAGGAGGGCGAGCGCGGTCACCGCCGTCGGGCGGAGGGCCGCGACCGTCAGGCCGATGCGGCCGCCGTAGGAGGCGCCGATGAGGGCGGTGGTCTCGATGTCGAGGTGGTCGAGCAGGGCCAGGACGTCGGCTGCGACGCCGTAGGGGGCGTCGGCGAGGGGCGTGTCGCCGAAGCCGCGGAAGTCGCAGCGGACCACCCGGTGGCCGGCGTCGAGCAGGGCCTGCCACTGCGGGTCCCACATCCGTCGGTCGCACACCGAGGAGTGCAGGAGGACAACGGCGGGTCCGGTTCCGGATACGTCATGAGAGATGATCATTCGGCGGATCGTAACGAGCGCGGTGGCCGGGCGCGAGGGAATTGGGGACCGGCGACGGCGCGCAGTAAGCGCTTTCGTCCCTGCCCGGGCTCTGGGTGGGTGAGGAGGTGCTCATGGGAGATCCGAGGAGTGCGCGGGACGAGGAGTTCCGGGCGTTCATCGTCGGGGTCTGGCCCCGACTGGTGCGGACGGCGTTCCTGCTGGCCGGAGAGCAGTACGCGGCGGAGGACCTGGTGCAGTCCGCGGCGGAGAAGGCCTGCGCGGCCTGGCCGAAGGTGCGGCGGGCGGACGATCCGTACGCGTATGTGCGGCGGATCCTGGTGAACCAGCACGCCCGGCGTTGGCGCCGGCGCCCGCCGGAGCTGCTGGTGGACGCGGTGCCGGACACGGCGGGGGTGGAGGACGGCTTCGCCCGCTCGGACCAGCGCGGGCCACTGCTGGCCGCGCTCGCCACCCTGCCGCCGCGTCAGCGCGAGGCGGTGGTGCTGCGGCACTGGGAGGACCTGAGCGACAGCCAGACGGCCACGGCGATGGGCTGCTCGGTGGGCGCGGTGCGCAGCCATGCGGCGAAGGGCATCGCGCGGCTGCGGCAGGTCTCGGCGCTGGTTGAGCTCAAGGACAGGACACAGATCGGAGGGGCGGTATGAGCGCGGACGCGGAGAAGGACGCTGACCTGTGGGTCGGCCTCGGCCTGGCCGAGGCGGCAGCGGGCGCGAAGGTGGGACCGGCGCCGGTGGCGGACATCCTGGCGGGCGGGCGCCGGATCCGGCGGCGTCGCCGGACGGTGGTCGGCGCGCTGGCGCTGGCCGCAGCGGTAGTGCTGTCGGGCGGGGCGCTCGCCGAGCTGCGTCCGGAGCCGGCGGCCTCCCACCCGCTCGTCCCGGCCGGCGCCGGGCTCGGCTCCGGCACCGGCGGCCCGCCGTCGGCCGGGGCGACCACCCCGGCGGCGCGGGACCCGTTCACCCCTGTCCGGGTGGTGCTCGGTCAGGGCACCACGCCGGACGGCAAGGAGTGGAAGCTGTGGCAGGCGCTGTGGCCGGTGGCGCCGAGGGAGCGGGCGTACGAGCAGGCGCTCGCGGTGTGGCAGGAGCGCGGCCCGTACGACTCGGCGGTCGCCAAGCCGACGAAGGAGTTCGTCGACCGGTACTACGACCCCAACTCCGATGTGGTCAACACCTATTTCACGGTGGACGGGGTGCGCCTGAGCCACGACGCCGAGGGCACCACCCCCTCGCCGGGCAAGCTCGACCCCCGCTACGGGGCCCACATCGCCGGCGGCCTGGTCGGCCACCGGGGCAAGGACGACACCGTGGCCCCGCTCGACGTGGTCGTGCTGTCCCTCGGCCCCGACATCGCCCGGGTGAAGGTGACCTGGACGGACGGCACGGTCATCGAGCCGCCGTTCGTCACCGTAGCCGACTCCCCGCTGCGCCAGATGGTGGTGGCTCGGCCCGAGGGCAGGAAGGCGAAGCTCTGGGAGTACTTCGACCGCAACGGCAACAAACTCCCGGACTCCGGCAGCCAGTTCCTCCGGGAGTAGCACGGCTGCTCCGTCTCCGGTCTGACGCGGGAGCGCCGGGGTCCGTGGTTCGGTGGAGGGGTGACGGTTCAGGGGAGTTCGGCGGGGACCGGGGCCCGGGCGCTGTGGGTCGCCCGGTGCGGGTGGGGCGGGCTCGGGTTGTTCCTGCTCGCCTGGACGGTGTTCGAGGCGGTGAAGCATGCGGGGCCGACGATCCCGCTGGCAGTGGCCGGCCTTGCCGTTCCGGCACTGTCAAGGATCCTTCCGGATACGGCAGTTGTGCGGCAGGTGGTGCTCCGGGCCTGGGTTCCGCTGGCCGTCACGGTGGTCTGCGCCGCCGTTCCCGGCCCGGCCGAGGACACCGCCGTTCCCTTTGCCTTCGGCCTGGCCTGGCTGGCCCACCTCGCGCTGCGGCACGCGGCGGGCAGGGCGGGAGCGGGAAGTCGGTAGGGCCGACTTCCCGCTCCCGCTCAGGCGATCCGCTTCTCGAACCAGTGGTGGTCGATCTGTGCGCCGGTTTCGGTATCGGTATCGATACGAGCGTCGATCTGCGCCGGCGGACACCCCGCCCGGTCTCAGCCCGACGCGTCGAGGAGCAGCTGCGCCGCCACCGCCGTCCCGTCCGTGCGGATCTCGCCCGCGAACGCCGCCGCCCGGGCGCCGGCTTCGGGCGTCAGGGCCTGCTCAAGCGCGGCCGAGAGCGAGTCGACCGTCGGCGCCGGGCCGTCGTGGGCCGCGCCGATGCCCAGGGCGGCGACGCGGTCGGCCCAGTACGGCTGGTCGACGATCTGCGGCACCACGACCTGCGGCGCCCCCGCCACGGCCGCAGCGGTCGTGGTCCCCGCCCCGCCGTGGTGGACGACCGCGGCGACCCGGGCGAACAGGGCCTGCTGGTTGACCTCGCCGACCGCGAAGCAGTCGTCCCCGCCGTCTACCGGCGCCAGGTTCGCCCAGCCCTGGGCGAGCACGATCCGCCGGCCCAGCGCCCGGACCGCCTCGATCGCCACCGGCCCGGCGTCCGGAGCGCCGTGCAGCGGCATGCTGCCGAAGCCCACGTACACCGGGGGCTCACCCGCCGCCAGGAAGGCCGACAGGTCGGCGGGCAGCGGACGGTCGTCCGGCAGCAGCCAGGCGCCGGTCTGCACGACCTCGCGCTCGGCCGGCTGCCGCCAGGGGCCGAGCAGCGGGTCGGTGGCCAGCCACGGGCGGTCGGTGAACACGTGGTCGCGCACGTTCTCCACCTCCGCGAGGCCGACCGACGCCCGGTGGGTGTTGACCTGCTCCCGGAACAGGGCGTTCATGGTGCCGATGTTGAACTCCCACAGCTCCCGATGGTCGGTCAGCTCCGACGGGTACGGCTGGCTGGGGAACTCGAACGGCCGGTGGTGCGGGGACGGCAGCATGGTCGGCTGCAGCGCGACGTACGTGAAGCGGGCGCCCACCCGCTCGGCCGCCGCCTGCGCGCCGGCCACGGCCGGGAACAGCCCGGTCGCCACCACCGCGCCGCCCGGCTCGGCCACCGCGGCGACCGCCTCGTGGAACTGCCCGACCAGCATCGCCACCCGCGTCGGGAAGTCCACCGCCGGCGAGGACGCCCCGCTCGCCAGCGCCCGCACCGACCACCCGACGGCCACCATCTCCACCCCGACGGCGGCCAGTCGCTGCGCGAACTCCTCGTCCGGCGGCGCGCACACCCGCACCTCGGCACCGAGCTCCCGCAGCTTCACCGCGAGGCCCGCCAGCGGCTGGACGTCACCGCGCGACCCGTACGTGGACAACACAACTCGCATCTCGCGCATCTCCCGTTCCCCCAGGCTGCCCTGGAGTTGGAGATTCTGCGGTAGGACCGGGGCCTTGCGGCAAGGCCCCCCGCGCGCTATAAGTTGAGAGTGGCGGGGAGTGGGTGATCGATCCCCATCAGCTTCGCAGCGCCGCCACGGCCTCCTCGACCAGCTTCCGCGCCCGCTCCACGGTCTGCGTCAGCTCCTCGGGGCCCTCCCCCACCGCACCCAGCAGGCCTCGCACTCGCGGCCCGAACTCCACTGGCACGCCACTCAGTTGTGCGGCGAAAGCGAGCGCGCCCTTCTCGTTGAGGCACCAGTGCCGGTTGCGCGCGTACAGCGCCTGCACCAGCACCCCGACCGCCCGGGACAGGCAGAGCGCGACGTACAGGGTGTCGCCGCGCGCCGCTCCCTTGGCCGCGCCGCCGACCAGGAACTCCGCCTCCCAGACGCCCGCCGTCAGCGCTGCGCGCAGCGGCTCGGGGTAGGTCGCGGTCTGTGCCTGCAGCGCTGCCAACTCTCCCGCGGGGTCGGCGAGTACGCGCCCGAGCGCGACCTCGCCGGCGTAACACGGCGACCAGAAGCCGAGCGGGTGCCCGGCCTGTACGCCCACCTCGTACCGGCCCTCCCGGCAGTCCGCCCACACCCGCTCGACCCGGTCGAGGTCCCGCAGGATCCAGTCGACGGCGACTCCGTCGACCTGCAGCCACGCCCCGCCGTTCACCCACGGCCCCCAGCCGCCGGGCCCGGCCACCTCCACCTCCGGCCCGGCCAACTCCCGCAGCGCGGCGAGGTCCAGCTCACCGCGGTAGTAGACCCCGAGGTCCCAGTCCGAATCCGGCCGGTGCGCACCACGTGCCCGGCTCCCACCGAGCATCACCCCCACCACGCCCGGGACTTCGGCCAGTCGGCCCGCCATCTGCTCGATCAACGCATGCATAGCGGGAAGTCTGGCCGCCGAAACGGCCCCGGGCCAACGGATTTCGCCACAGCAACCCGATCGGCGGCGCCCCGACGCCGCACGGCCCGGCGCTTCCCGGCCACCGTCCGGCGACCCGCCCGAGCAGACGCGCTTCCTCTGCCGACCGAACATGCCCATGTGTCGCTTCGGTTGACGTACCCAAAGCATCAACCTCGGCCCTGGCGGGCGGGAGTTTCAACGACCATTGCGACGTAAGTGGCCGTCGGGGCAAGCTCGTTACGGCACCGGCGCCAGGCAGAGGGTGACCTCGGACTTGTGCGCCGTGGCCGGGAGGACCTGTGACTTCGCTTCCAGGGAAGGAGCACAAAGCAACGCCCCTTCGATCCTCCACACGACTTTGCCGTGCTCGGATGCCCAAGGCCATTTCGCCGAGCAGGGCTCGATGTCCCAGGGGCCGTTGTCGTCCAGGTCGGGCGCCTTGTAGAAGACGCAGTCGCCGACCTTCGCATCGTGGGCCGTACGGCCGTAGGCGTAACCACCTCCCACCAGCAGGCCCAGGACGACCACCAGCACGAAGGCCGTGGCGGCGATCGCCCTCTTCTGGTCGGAAGTCAGCGAGGACTTCTCCGGCTTCTTGGCATCGGCCGCCACCTCGGGCGCGTCGGCCTTCCCACGCGATGCCGGGTTCGGGACGCCCCCGCCGATCCGCTGCCCCGCCATGCGGTCGTGCACGGCCCGCATGGCCGTCGCGAGGTCGGTCAGCAGTTGCTTGCGGGTATCGCACTCCCCCGCCCCCGGCGGACCCTCCGACCCCGCCAGACCTCCCAACCGGTTCAGCGCCGCCGCCGCGTCCGGTGGACGGCTCCCGGGGTCCTTGGCCAGTAGGTCCATCACCAGCTGCTCCAGGCTGCCCGGAACGCCCGGCCGCCACACGCTCGGCGGCACCGGCGGCACGTGCACGTGCTGGTACATGATCGCGGGAAGGTCACCCCGCAGGTCCACCCACGGCGTCCCGGCCAGGAGTTCGTACAGCACGCAGCCCACCGCGTACAGGTCGCAGCGGTGGTCGACGGGCGCGGTGGAGAACTGCTCGGGCGCCATGTACGGCGGCGTGCCCACGATGTGCATGCCTGTCAGGATGGCAGTCGCGTTCGCGAGCCTGGAGATGCCGAAGTCGCCGACCTTGACCCGCCCGGAGTCCAGCCTGAACAGGTTCGCCGGCTTGATGTCGCGGTGCACCACCCCCTGGGCGTGGGCGGCCGCGAGCGCGTCGAGCACCTGTCGTGCGATGTCGACGACCTGGTCCACCGGCAGCCCGGTCGGGTGGTCGCGGAGGACGGCCGCGAGGGTCCGGCCGGCGAGCAGTTCCATCACCAGGTACCAGGCGCGGCGCCCGCCGGTGTCGTAACTGTCGAGGTCGAACACGGTGGTGATGCCCGGGTGGTTGAGCATGGCCCCGATCTCGGCCTCCCGGCGGAAGAGCGCGAGATCCTGCGCTCCGACGGCCCCGCCGGCGGGCGTCAGGATCTTCACGGCCACCGGGCGCTTCAGCCGGAGGTCCCGGCCCGCCCAGACCTCACCCATGCCCCCTCGCCCCAGGAGCTGTTCGAGCTGGTACCGGTCCCCGAGCGCCGGTCCCGCCCCCGCGATTTCGCCCGACATCCAAATCCTCCCCCAGCCCATCGCCCGTACCGCCTCACGCATTCCAACAGACGTCGGGCTCCCCGGACCAGAAAGCGCGGAAACCCGTCCGACCCTGAATGAGGCGGCCCCGTGAGGTTCGCGGCCATCAGCGAGGTCTGACGGAACTTCCGAGCGACCGGCCGTTGCCGTTCGCACGTCCGGTTCCGAGGGGGCCGAGTCATCGTAAGGTGACCCGGCTACCCGACTACGGCTCGCACGAGGAGCTGGTCCGGGCCCTGCACGTCGGCGATCCGGAGGCGGCGGGGCGGGTGCTGGCGGCGGGGCGGGTGCTGGCGGCGGGGCGGGTGCTGGCGGCGGAGCTGGAGGCGACCCGCGCCCGGTTGCTCAACTCCTGGCGGCGGGGCCCCGGACGGGGCGTCACACAGTTTTCACACGACGGCCATCCGGCGTCAGCTCGCGTCATTGACACTGTGTTGGGCGCTGCCGAATCAGGCTGCTTCGGACACAAACGGTCAACGCGCGGGTGACATTGTGCCCAACTGGTGCGCAAGCACCGCTCAGGCAGCGAACGGGCATTCACGCCAATCACACGATATGACTAGTATCGCCTCGTCAAAAGCCCGTGCCCGGACGGTCCGCCTCTCACCGGCCGGCCGCCAGCCCCAAGGAGTCTGCTCTGCGCGCGCGTGCGAATCGGCGGCCCCCGGCGCCGAAGGCCCCCCGCAGGCGGCCACGCCTGTCCCTGCGGGGGGCGCTGCTCGTCCTGGCCGTCGTCCCCAGCCTGGCCCTGGTCGCCCTCTGGGCGGTGACCAGTGGTGAGACCGTCTTCGACTTCCAGCGCCAGGCCGCCCAGGGCATGCTGGCCCAGAAGGCCGGCCAGCCGTCCAACATCGTCTACTACAACCTCCAGGAGGAGCGCCGGCTCAGCGCCGAGGCGCTCGCCAGACCCGGCGCCAACGCCGACCAGCTCCGCCACCAGCGGCAGTTGACCGACGACGCCGTGCGCCAGTTCCAGGCACTGTCCGGCGAGACCGCCGACAACGCCCCCGACGACGTGCGCACCGCCGTCGCCGAGGCCCGGCAGGCGATGGGCAAGCTGACCGAAGAGCGCGCCGCCGTGGACAAGGGCTCCGTCGACCAGCAGACGGTCTTCGCTTACTACACCGACCTGATCTCCGTCGACCTGCGGCTGTTCACCGCACTCAGCCACGTCGACACGGGCGAGGTCACCTGGGTGTCCAAGACCCTGGTCAACTCCTTCTGGGCCAAGGAGATGCTGGCCCGCGAGGACGCCGTCCTGGCCCGCGGCTGGCCCGGCGGGCGCCTCAGCGCCGCCGACTACCAGCAGGTCCAGCAGCTGATCGGCTCCCAGGACCACCTGTTCACCGTCCAGGTCGTCCCGTACGTACCGGCCGGCGAGGCCGGCGCCTGGCACGACCTGATGAACAGTCCGGCCTGGCAGGCCAAGACCGCCGTCGAGCAGCAGCTCACCAAGCCGACCGGCGCCGACGCCAACGGCACCGTCAGACTGCCACCCGCCCAGGACCAGTGGCGCCAGGCCGTCGACCAGCTCAACCCGCAGCTCGTCAAGGCCATCGAGGCCCGCACCAGCGCCATCGTCGAGGTCGGCAAGGGCGCCATCCTCGGTCTGCTCACCCGGGTCGTGCTCACCACCGTCGTCGGCCTGATCACCGTGGTCGCCGTCGTCATCTCCTCGTGGCGGATCAGCCGCTCGCTGCGCCGCCGGATCAAGGAGATGCAGACCCAGGCCGAGGAGATGGAACGCACCCTGCCCGAGGTGGTCGACCGCCTCGGCCGCGGCGAGCAGGTCGACGTCGAGGCCGAGACCCGCGCCGTCACCACCGGGGCGCACGGCAACGGCGCCGACGAGCTCGCCCGCCTCGGCCAGGCGCTCAATCTGGCCCGCTCCGCCGCGCTGGAGGCCGCCGTCCGGCAGGCCGAGCAGCACCGCGGCTTCGAGCGCCTCCTCCAGCGCATCGCCCGCCGCACCCAGCTGCTGATCGGGCGCCAGCTGCGCAAGCTGGACGAGCTGGAGCGCAAGCACGAGGACCCGGAGGTCCTGGAGGGCCTGTTCGACCTCGACCACCTCACCGCCCGCCTGCGCCGCTACGAGGAGAACCTCGTCATCATGGCCGGCGGCCAGCCGCAGCGGCGCTGGCGCAAGCCCGTCCCACTGCTGGACGTGCTGCGCTCCGCCCAGGGCGAGGTGCAGGACTACCGCCGGATCATGATCGACGTCGAGGGCCACCCGTGGATCTCCGAGCGGGCCGTCGGGCCGGTCGCGCACGTGCTGGCCGAGCTGATGGAGAACGCCACCACCTTCTCCAAGCCGCCCACCCCGGTCGAGGTCCGGGCCGCCATGGTCGGACGCGGGCTCGCGGTCGAGATCGAGGACCGGGGCCTGGGCATGGACCCGGAGCAGTACGACGCGGCCAACGAGCTGATGAGCCGCCCGCCGCGCACCGACGTGCTGGCCCGCGCCGACGACATCCGGCTCGGTTTCCACGTGGTCGCCCGCCTCGCCGCGCTGACCGGGCTGAAGATCGAGTTCCGGCCGTCGGCCTTCGGCGGCACCCGGGTGGTCGTACTCGTCCCGGACGAACTGGTCATCGACGGCGACGCCGAGCTCCTGCCGGAGACCGCGCCCGCGGAGCCGATCCCGCTGGTCCGGCGCTCCCGCCGGGCGGTGCGCTCCGCCTCCGACGAGCCGCCGCAGCCCGCGGTGCCGGTGGGGCCGCCGGTCGCACCGGTGGACTCCTTCGGGCCCATCGAGGCCGTCGCGCCCGCCTGCCAGAAGCCGACGTTCCAGAAGCCGACGTTCCAGGAGCCGACGTTCCAGGAGCCGACGTTCCGGGAGCCGACGTTCCGGGAGACCGCCTTCCAGCAGCAGGCGGTGCGGGGACAGGCGGCGCAGCAGGAGCAGGCGAACGAGCAGCCCATCGAGCACAGCTCCCCCGCCGACCCGTCCCCGGTCTGTCAGGCCCACGCCGCGCACGACACCCCGCCCGCGCACGACACCCCCGCCTACCCGGACATCGCCTACGCCCGGGTCACCGAGGCCGAGGCCCCGTACGCCGACGAGCAGTACCGCCCGGCCGACCACTACCGGCTGGCCGAGCGGCGGCAGCCCCGCGAGTACCCCTCCGCCGTGCCGGTGAGCCCGGTCGAGGGCGGGCAGCCTCCACTGCCGCAGCGGGTCCGCCAGGCCAGCCTGGCCGCCGAGCTGCGGGTGCCGCCGCCGACCCGGCAGCAGTGGGTCGAACCGGCCGACGGGCAGCCGGCCGACGGGCAGCCCGTCGGCGGCCCGTTCCACCGGCTCGACCAGACCGACCAGCCCGACCAGCCGGACCGCTCCGGGCGTCCGGTCCGCCGCTCCGGCGCGACCATCGGCGCCTTCCAGCGCCAGTCCCGCGCCGCCCGGGCCCAGGACAGCGGCGAGCACCCGCTGCCCCGGGCCGCCGCCACCCCGCCGGCGCCCCCCAGCACGCCCGCCGGTCCCCCCGCCTCCGCGTCCGCCGCGTCCCCCTGGGCCCTGCCGGCCGCGGAACCCCGAACCACACGAACGGATGACAGGCCATGAACCGCACGATCGCCACCCACCAGGACCTGGACTGGCTGCTGGACGGACTCGTCGACTCGGTGCCCGGGACCCGCAACGCCGTCCTGCTCTCCGACGACGGCCTCGTGGTCAGCCACTCCCGCACCATCGAGCGGGCCGACGCCGAGCGCCTGGCCGCCGTCGCCACCGGACAGCAGTCGCTCGCCCGGGGCGTCGGCCAGCTCTTCGACGGCGGGCCGGTGCACCAGGTGATCGTCGAGCTCGCCGAGTGCTGGCTGTTCGTCATCGCCGCCGCCCAAGGCACCCACCTGGCCGTGGTCGCCTCCCAGGAGGTGGACGCCGAGGTGATGTCCGTCGCGATGCACACCCTGGTGCAGCAGGTCGGCCAGAAGCTCACCACCCCGAACCGGGCCGAGGCCGCGCCGGCGTCCTTCGACGTCTTCGCCAGCCGGAACCGGGGCTGACGGCCGCGTGGGCCCGTACAGCGAGCCGGGGGACGGCTGGGCGCGCGGCCGGGTGCCGCACTGGAGCGAGCTGGAGGAGCCGGAGGCGGAGGACGAGACGGGCGTCATGGTGCGCCCGTACACCATCACCCGCGGCCGGACCGCGCCCGAGCGCGACGACCTCACCCTGATCACCGTGCTCACCACGATCGACGAGGAGGCCGACGCGGCCCTGGCGCGGGGCAGCCGCGCCGGTGCCCGCGGCCTCCAGCCCGAGCACCGGCTGATCCTCGACCGCTGCCGGCGCCCGGCAGCCGTCGCCGAGGTGGCGGCCGGCCTGGACCTTCCGGTCTCGGTCACCAAGATCCTGCTGGGCGACCTGGTCGCCCAGGGCCTGCTGAAGGCCCGGGCACCGCTCTCGGTGGCCCGCGCCGCCGGGGGCGTGGACCTCGGCCTGCTCACGGCCGTACGCGAAGGACTTCGGAGACTCTGAACATGGCAACACCCCACTCCAGCGGTTCCGTTGACGGACTCGCCGCCGCCCCGGCCGCCGTCAAGATCCTGATCGCGGGCGGCTTCGGCGTCGGCAAGACCACCCTGGTCGGCTCGGTCAGCGAGGTCACCCCGCTGCGCACCGAGGAGTACCTGACCACGGCCAGCGTCGGCGTGGACGACCTGGCCGGCGTCGACCAGAAGGACACCACCACCGTCGCCCTGGACTTCGGCCGGATCACCATCAGCCCCGAGCTGGTGGTCTACCTGTTCGGCACGCCCGGGCAGGAACGTTTCTGGTTCATGTGGAACGACCTGGTCAACGGCGCCCTCGGCGGGATCGTCATCGCCGACACCCGGCGGCTGGAGACCAGCTTCGCGTCCATCGACTTCTTCGAGAGCCGGGGCATCCCGTTCGTGGTCGCGATCAACTGCTTCCACAACCACAACACCCGCACCCCGGACGAGATCCGGGCCGCGCTCGACCTCGACCCGCAGGTCCCGATGCTGATCGGCGACGTCCGCGAGCGCGCCTTCGGCCGCGACCTGCTGCTCGCCCTGGTCGACCACCTGATGGACCTCGCCGCCGTCGCCCCCGTCGGCTGAGCCGCTTTGGAGCCCCTCTTGACCACACCCCTGCGCGTCCTCGTCCACGGCGGCGGCATCGGCGGCCTCACCCTCGCCACCGCCCTCGCCCGCCGCGGCCACCACGTCGAGGTCGCCGAACTGCGCGACCAGCTGGAGGCGCTCGGCGTCGGCATCATCCAGCCCTCCAACGCGCTGCACGTGATGCGCGAGATCGGCGTGCTGGCGGAATGCCTGGCCGTCGGCTTCGAGTGGGAGGTGCTGACCATCTGCGACCCGGCCGGCGCCACCCTCGC
Organism: Kitasatospora sp. NPDC101155; assembly: GCF_044768305.1. Classification (NCBI taxonomy): domain Bacteria; kingdom Bacillati; phylum Actinomycetota; class Actinomycetes; order Kitasatosporales; family Streptomycetaceae; genus Kitasatospora; species Kitasatospora sp. NPDC101155. The sequence continues at coordinate 441,706 of NZ_JBIWPN010000002.1, forward strand.
CCGGATCCCCCAGCCCCGGATGGGCGACGCCCCCTCCAACAACGGCATCCCGCGCCCCGCCCTGGCCCGGGTGCTCGCCGCCGCCGCGACCTCCGCGGGCGCCGTCGTCCGCTTCGGGACGACGATCGAGTCGGTGAAGGACGACGGTTCCGGTGTCGACGTCACTCTCACCGACGGGCACGGCGGCCGCTACGACCTGGTCGTCGGCTTCGACGGCATCGGCTCACCGCTGCGCAGGCACCTCTACGGGGAGAAGTACGCCCCCGAGTACACCGGTTTCGCCAACTGGCGTGTCACACTGCCGCGTTCGCCCGAGGTCCAGGGTGTGGTGATGTCGGCCGGCAACCTCGAGGCCAAGGCGCTGCTCACCCCGATCAGCGACGAACTCATGTACCTGGGCGCGGTGTTCGCCGAGGCCGAGGACTTCCGCCCGGACCCGTCGACCGCGCATGAGCAGCTGCGGGAGCGGCTGGCCGGCTTCGGCGGCCCGATCGCCGAAGCCCTCGCCCAGGTCACCGACCCGGAGGCGGTCGTCTACTCGCGGATCTCCCAGGTCACCGTCGAGGAACCCTGGCACGTCGGCCGCATCGCCCTGGCCGGCGACGCGGCCCACGCCTCCACCCCGCACCTCGCCCAGGGCGCCGCCATGGCCGTCGAGGACGCCCTGGTGCTGGCCGAGAGCCTGGAGGCCGCAGCCGACGCCCCGGCCGCGCTCGCCGCGTGGGAGGAGCGGCGTCGGCCGCGCGCCATGTGGGTGCAGGCGATGTCCCGGGCGATCCTCAAGCAGGAGACGGGGACGGAGACGACGGCCGAGGAGGAGGAGCTGCTGAAGGTCGGCATCCCGGGCGCCGCCCACGTGCTGGTCGAGCCGTACTGAGGCGAAGTCGAACCCGGACGGCGCCGCGATGCCCGCGATCAGCGAGGAGTGATCTCCTTACGGCGTTTCCACACTCTTGCCGAGACGCGGGCCAGGAGGCGGGCCGCCGGGTCGTCTCGGTCCGCGCCGGAGGCGAGCGGGCCGGTGTAGCAGACCGCGATCAGGTACGGCGGGCAGTCGTACGGGTGCACCAGGCCGACGCAGTGCCGGGCGCCGGGGATCCAGCCGTTCTTGAACGCGATCCGGGTGCCCGGCGGAAGGCCTGCGGCGAGGTCCACCCGGAAGTCGTTGCGCTCCAGCAGGGCGAGGAGTTCGGGCTCGTCCGCGAGGGAATGGAGGAGTCGAACGAGGTCGCGGGCGCTGACTAGGTTGTGCACCCCCGCGTTGCGCGCCGCGTAGTCCTCGATCCCGCGCGGGCTCGCACTGCAGGTGGCTCCCGCCTGGCGCCAGACCTCGGCCACGGCCCGCTGGTCGGTGCGGGCCAGACAGAGGTTGGTGGCGAGGTTCGAGGAGTGGGTGATCATCCGCTCGGCGAGCAGGCGGAGTGGGACATGGCTGCCGAGGAGTTCCCAGGGCAGCGGATCGCTGTCCCAGTCCGGGTCGTTGCCGAACTCCCCACCCACGACGGACTCGAAATGGTTGACGACCGGCACCTCGGCATCGAGGTTCGCCCCACTGCGGGTGAGTGCGGCGAGCACCGCGATCTTCATCGTGCTTGCAGCATCGTGCAGTTCGTCCGGCGCATGCATGAACACCGGCTCGGCATTGCCGGCCCAGGGGGCCACCACCACGGACAACATGGCGGCAGGATAGAGGAGATCCGGTCAGACCTCGGCCGTTGCGGCGAACGACACGAACGCCTCCCAGGCGGCGGGGTGGAAAGTGAGTTGGGGACCGCTCTTGTCCTTGGAGTCTCGGACGAGAACGGCGGCCGTCGTCTCGGCGACCTCGACGCAGGCGCCGCCCTCGTTGCCGCTGTAGCTGCTCTTGCGCCAGGCGACTTCGACGCACTCGCCGCCCTCGTTGCTGCTATAGCTGCTCTTGAACCATGCCAGCTCAGTGCTCATCGTTCTCCCAAGATCTTCTCGATCAAGGCCAGGGACTCCTCTGGGCTGTAAGCCTGGGCCCTGAGGATGCTGTAGCGCGCGTTCATAATCTGGACCTCGTCCGGATCGGTGATCAGCCTACTGCTCGTCTGCACCTCGATGTAGCCCTGCTGGGGCCGACCTTTGGGCGTGATCAGGATGAACGGTCCGCCCATTCCGGCGTGCTCGGTTCTGTCCAGCGGCAGCACCTGGATGACCATTCCGCGCATCCGCCCGACCTCCAAGAGATGACGCAGCTGAGCCTCGTGCACGTCCCACCCTCCGAGCGGCCTGCGCAGCACGCTCTCGCAGATCACCCAGCTGAACATCCCGCGAGGCCAACGAGTCAGCACCTCCTGCCGCGCCATTCGCGCCGCGACCCGCATCTCGATCACTTCCTCCGACAACGGCGGCTGCCTCATCGCGAAGATCGCACGAGCGTGCTCCTCGGTCTGGAGCAGCCCGGGGATTCCGAGCGTGGCGAAGTTATGGCTCTCGATCGAGTCGACTTCCAGGAGCACGTAGTCCCGGAACCAGGCCGGGTGCCGCAGCCGCGCCTTGGCTCGCGCCCGTCTCACGTCGTCTGCGGCGATCGCCAACAGGCCGCCAGCGTTCAACAGCTTGTCCAGCGCAACCAGCAACTCCGGCTGCGGGGTGCGGACCCCGCGCTCGACCGAGCTGATCAACCGCTCGCCGTAGCCGACAAGCTCGCCGAGCTCTTTCTGTGTCAGTCCGGCCCGTTCCCGTAGGAGCTTGATCTGCTTGCCGATCGCCCGGAAGAAGTCCGAGACCTCCCCCAGGTCCTCAGGCAGCTCCGTCCGGATTTCCTCGCCCGACTCGCTCTTACGCGCCGCACCCATCGCGACCACCCCACTGTGATTCAGCTTGGAACAAAAGCTGTCCGCACCCACACAAGCACTCTCTGTGCTCGCCAGATCCATGGTCAGCGTACGTCCGCCCCGCCACGCTTTCTCCCATGACGACCGAAATCCCCCTCGACAACCCCCGCCGCCGCACCATCACCCTCGCCGGCACGCCCAAGGGCGCCGCGATCTGCCGGCGCATCGCTAGACGTCAACTCACCACCTCGGGACTGAACTCCACGCACACCGAGCCGTTCCACTCCGCCCTGCTCATCGTCGCCGAGCTCGCTGCGAACGCGATCACGCACGGACGCGTTCCGGGGCGCGGCTTCGAACTTCACCTCGCCCTCACCACCACCGCGCGCCGGGGCACCACCCTCCGCATCGAAATCAGCGACCCGCGCGGCGACCGACTCCCCGTCCTCCCGACCGTCCACGTCCCCAACGCCCAGTCCGGGCGCGGCCTCACCCTCATCGACGCCCTCTGCGACCGCTGGGGCACCATCCCCCGTCACCCCAACTCCAAGACCGTCTGGGTCGAGCTCGACCTGGCCACCGCCCCCGATGCCACCTGAACCCCGCCATAGCCCGGGCAGCGCGACCCTCTGCACCCTCCTCCCCTTCGCGCTCTTCCTCGCCCTCCTCCTCGCCTGGGCCTACCCCCTCACGTCCAACGACCCTCCCCCACACCCCACTTCAAGCCCAACCGCCACCCCCTGAAACAACCAGGAGTGGGAAGTCGGCCCCACCGACTTCCCACTCCTCAGCCATGTCCGCCGGCCGAACCCCACCCGAGCAGTTGTCAGGACTTGCGGACGGGACCAACCGCCCGGGTTTGGCGGGTACTGTGGGCTCGGGCCGTGACTGGCGCTGAGGTGGAGTACCACCGGGGAGCGGCCTGACGTTTCGTCAATGCCGTGCGCCTGGGCACCTCACCTCGGAGCTCAGGAGTGGAACGTGCTGGAGACGCAGAAGCAGGCGCGGTTGATGGATGGTACGGATCTTGCCCGCCGCATCACCGAGACCAGCGCGGCAGCCGCAGAGGAGATCCGCGAGCACACCGGGGCCTCCCCGTGTCTCGCGACCGTGCTGGTGGGAGAGGATCCGGCTTCGGTCACGTACGTCCGGATGAAGCAGGCCCGGTGTGCGAAAGCCGGCATCCACTCGCGGCACGTGGCCCTGCCCGCCTCAGTGAGCACCAGCGGCCTGGTGGAGGCCGTCACCGCGCTGTCCGAGGATCCGGACGTGCACGGCATCCTGCTCCAGCACCCGGTGGGGGCGCACATCGACGAGCGCGCCGCGTTCGAGGCGATTGCCCCGGACAAGGACGTCGACGGGGTCACCATGCACTCCTTCGCGGCGATGGGGTTCGGCCTGCCCGGCTTCGTCTCCTGCACGCCCGGCGGGATCATGCGCCTTCTGGACGAGTACGGCGTCGACCTCACGGGCAAGCACGCCGTCGTGGTGGGACGTAGCCCTATCCTGGGAAAGCCCGTCGGGATGCTCCTGCTCGGCCGGGACGCCACGGTGACTTACTGCCATTCCCGCACCGTCGATCTGCCCTTGGTCGTGCGCGAGGCCGACGTCCTGGTCGCCGCGGTTGGCCGGCCGCGCTTCATCAACGGGGCGGACATCAAGCCCGGTGCCGTGGTGATCGACGCGGGCTACAACCCGGGCAACGTCGGGGATGTTGACTTCGAGACGGCCCGGCGTAGGGCGAGCCTGATCACTCCGGTTCCTGGTGGTGTCGGTCCCATGACCATCGCCGTCCTCCTTGCGCAGACGGTCGACGCAGCGGCACGTCAGCTCGCCCGGTCCTGACCGTTGCGGACGACCGGGCGACGGCCCGCCTGGTCGGTCTCGGCTGCCGACTCGGTTGTGTACTGCACGTGCGCTGCGCAGTCAGACCGCACGAGCACGGATGACGAGGAACGGTGGCAGCCCGGCCCTCTGTGGTTGCTGGGCCGCCACTTGGGCGGTCGGCGCCGGTTCGGTGACGGCTTCCGGAACGAAGCCGCGCCGAAGGAGTGTGCTCAGGTACGTGGACAGCGTCCGGTGGTGGTTGCCGGCCCGGCGGACGGCCTGGGGGTTGTCGGAGCGCCAGAATCCTTCGGCGAGGTAGTCGCCGACCACCCTCCGGACGGCCCCGTCCGCGACGTGCGTCCAGGAGGCGTAGGGCGCTTCGAGACATCGCTGCAGCCCTTGGACGTCAACTGCCGCTCCCTTGAAGCGATCTCGTGGCCCCGTTGGGGAGTGGGAAGTCGGACGGGCCGACTTCCCACTCCCCCGAGCAATCGCCGGGCCGCTCACAGCTCGGCGCGGTACGCCTCCAGGCGCTCGGCCAGCTCCTTCGGGTGTCCGAGCATCGGGAGGTGATCGCCGGGCATCTCATCCGGCTGGAAGCCGAGCCGTTCGACGACCACTCTCCGCATGAACTCCGCGGGGAAGAAGCGGTCGTCGGACGCCACCAGGAACCTGGTGGGCACCTTCGGCCACGCGTCCAGCGGCCACGACTTCCCGAACGGCGTCGCCGCCTGACCCCGCTGATGCTCCGCCAGCAGCTCGGCGGCCAGGGCGGCCGGAGTGTCGTGCAGGAAGAAGGAGCGGGGGTCCTCCTCGGTGCCCTCCGCGATGCCCCTGCGCAGGTCGGCTTCCCGCCGCGCCGGCCCGTACCCCGTGTTGTCCCACCACTCACCCGGCGACTCGCCCGGGGCCGGCACCTGGGCCTGGAGCATCACCAGCAGGTCCACCGGCACCCGGTCGCACACCAGGGGACCGGTGAATCCGCCGAACGAGTGCGCGACAACGACGAGTTCACCGCGATCGCCGATCGCCTCGACCACCGCGTCCGCGTACTCCGCGAGCCCGGCCGACTCGTCGTCGCACGGCAGGTCGGGCGCGACCACCTCGTGGCCCCGGTCGCGCAACTCGGCGGCCAGCGGCCCCCAGCACCAGGAATCAGCAGCCCCGCCATGGATCAGTACGTAGGTCGCCACCGGCCAGTCCCCTCATCGTCGTTGGTCCACCAGGCAGGCTAGGCGATCGAGCCCGGCCAACGCCCAGGAAGTCGCGGAGTGGCAAGTCGGATCCGCCGACCTCCCACTCCGCGGCCGTTCTGCCGGCTCAGAAGACGAAGTGGCTCGCCCTTTCCGAGGGCGCGCGACCGGGAAGGGGGCCGCCCGAACCATGGATACCGTTCTCGCCGCGTCCACACCCTGTTCCAGGACCGCACCCCGGCTGCCTGGCTGACCACCGTCCTGGCCGCCCGAAGCGCCGCCCTTCTCACTGCCGCGCCCACGGGCACCGCCCTCGGCGGCCCCCTCACCGCCGCGATCGGACCCCGACAGGTGCTGGCCGCCTCGGGAATCGCCACCATCACCCTCGCCCTCGCCGCCGCCGCCGTTCGGGCCCAAGGGAAGCGTCGAGCGCTCGCCAGGCCAGTGGACCGGGCGACCCGCGACAGCGCGTCCGAACCGGGCGGGTGATCAGGAGGGCGCAGCACCCTGCTCCCGCTCGGCCACCCGCTGCCGCCACCGGTCCATCACCTGCTGGAGGGCCTCGCTCATGGTGAGGAGGAACTCCGCGGAGGATTCGAAGCGAGCACCGGCCGGGGTGGTGGCGCCGAGGATCTCCGCCCCGCGCCGCGATGCGGCGATCAGGGCGTCGTTCATCCGCAACGCGGCGAGGGTGGAGCGGAGCCAGACGTCGTCGTCGATGACGTAGCGCTCGCGGCGCTCGCCGGGTACCCGCTCGCGCCGGACGATTCCCTGCTGCTCCAGGACGTTGACGGCCTGTGAGACGGACGCCGGGCTGACCTGGAGGCGCTGGACCAGGTCGGCGGCGGTGAGGGCGCCGGAGTCGGTGACGCACAGGCACGTCAGCACCCTGGCCGCCATCCTGGGCAGCCCCTGCTGTTCGACGAGGCCCGTGAAGAACTCCGCGAACTCCTGAACCTGTTGGGGGTCGCGCCCGCCGCCGCCGACGACGGGAACAGTCGCTGCTGGAGGCCGGTCCTGCTTCCGGCGGCGCGCGCGTTGCCGCGTGGCTTCCTGAGCCCGGTTCGCCCGGTAGTCCTCGGGCCCGCCGTTGCGGGTGACCTCCCGCATGACGGTCGAGGCGGGCCGCCCCAGACGTCGGCCGATCTCGGTGTAGCCGAGCCCCTCGGCCAGTCCCTCGGCGATGAGCCGGCGATCCTCACCGGTGAGTCTGCCTCCGGGCATCGGTAATCGCCCCTCCCTGTCGGTCTTCGCAGTATGCATTCACTCACATCTCATTGCAACATGAGCTCCGATCGACCATTGCATTCAGCGCCACACTCATTGCAATAGAGGCCAAATCTCCTTCACTGACGGGCCATAGAGGCGCCCGTCGCTCATTGACGGATTCGTAAACGCAATGTAGCTTCTCAAGCGTTCAGCAATTGCCGAACACTCACCCAGGGGGAGATCCATGATGGGAAAGACCAACGGCGGCTTCTCGGAGGCAGGGCTGCGCAGGATGCGCGACGTGCTGACGCGACACGTCGACTCCGGGCGGATCCCCGGGGTCGTCGCCCTCGTCAGCCGGGGCGGCGAGACGTACGTCGAAGCAATCGGGACGATGAGCCACGACGGTGGCGCGCCGATGCGCCGGGACACGATCTTCCGGATGGCCTCGACGTCCAAGCCGGTCTCGGTGGCGGCCGCGATGGTCCTGCTGGACGAGTGCGGGCTGCGGGTGGACGACCTGGTGGACCAGTGGTTGCCCGAACTCGCCGACCGCCGCGTACTGAAGCGGGTCGACGGCCCCCTGGACGACACCGTGCCGGCGAAGCGGCCGATCACCGTACGGGACGTGCTGACCAGCACCTTCGGGCTCGGCATGGATATGACGGCGCTGGGCACCCCGATCATGAACGCGGTCTTCGAACAGGGACTGACGCCCAATCTGCCGACGCCGATGCCCGCCCCGGACGAGTGGATGCGCCGCCTCGGCACGCTTCCGCTGTCGCACCAGCCCGGGGAGTTCTGGCAGTACCACATCGCCAGCGACCTCCTCGGCGTGCTCGTCGCGAGGGTCACGGGCCAGCCGTTCGAGACCTTCCTGCGCGAGCGGATCTTCGATCCGCTGGGGATGGAGGACACCGGCTTCTACGTGCCCGCCGACAAGATCGACCGGCTGCCTCCGCTCTACGCCCCCGACCCGCAGACCGGGGCCTTCACCCTCGGGGACGAGCCCGCGGACGGACAGTGGAGCAAGCCCCCGGCGTTCCCGGGCGGCGGTGGCGGGCTGGTCTCCACCGTCGACGACTACCACGCCTACTTCCGGATGCTGCTGAACCACGGCATGCACGGAGGCGAGCGGATCCTGTCGCGGCCCGCCGTGGAGCTGATGACCACCAACCGCCTCACGCCCGAGCTGACCACCGCCCGCGCCGCCCTGGCCCGCGAGTTCGTCCACGTCTCGTACGGCCAAGGCCAGCAGGGCGGTTGGGGCTTCGGGATGACGGTGCGCACCTATCGCGGCGACTACGCGCCCGTCGGCCAGTTCGGCTGGGACGGCGGAAGTGGCACCTCGACCTACGCCGACCCGGAGAACGGGCTCGTCGGCATCGTGCTCACCCAGGTCGGGATGTCCGTGCCGCACTCGGCGCGGCTGATCCACGACTTCTGGACCACGGTCTACCAGGCGATCGAGGACTGACACCGGCCCGCACAACGAGAGAGGAGTGGGAAGCCGGACCGGCCGACTTCCCACTCCTCTCTCAGCTGTGATCGATCAGGTGCTGCTCGGGCGCGGGGACGGCAGGGACGCCGAGCCGGCCAGCAGCGGCCATTCCTTGTGGAACGGCGGCAGCGGCAGCTTGCCCTCGATGATCGGGGTGCCGAAGATCTTCAGGTGGGCGGTCAGCGCGCCGTTCAGGTCGATGCCGCCGACCAGGGCCCAACTTCCCTGCACCTGCGGCCCGTTGCCGGGAAGGTCGACGGCGAGGGAGCCATCGGCCTTGGCGCTCAGGTAGGGGGCGACGGTGGCCTCGACGCCGACGGTGTCGTACAGGCCGAGGCTGACCTCGGCGCCGAGGGCGGCGCGCACCGAGGCCTTGCCGTTGAGGCGGACGTGGACCGGGGAGACCTTGGTGTCGGCGTTGGTGGACGAGGTCCAGCCCTTGCCGCCGGTGTAGTCGGCGCGGACGGCCCAGGTGCCGGTGGCGTCCTGCTCGGTCTCCAGGTGGACCTGGCCGTCGGCGCTGACCTCCAGGTAGCAGGTGAGGCCGAGGTTGACCACCACGGGCAGGCCCGCGACGGTCAGCACCGGGCTGGCCTGCAGCTTGGCGAAGGGCACCCGGATGGGCGCCGCGCCGGTGTTGCGGGCGACGTCGCCGGTGACCTTCCACTGGGCGTGGGCGCCGAGGTCGAAGCCGATGGAGGCGGTGCGCGGGCTGGTGGCCTGCGCACCGTGGTAGGCGAAGTGGACGGCCGGGTGCAGCTGGAGGGAGCCGGAGGCGTCCAGGCTCGCGCCCTCGGGCAGCGGCACGGGGGCCTTGACGTTGACCTCCAGGGTGCCGGAGGCGTCGGCCTGCACGCCGCCCAGGTCGGCGCCGATGGTCGCCTTGAGGTCCTTGACCAGCGGCGTGATCTTGATGCCGTGGACGTCGACCGGGATCTGGCCGTCCGCCTCGGTGCCGCCGAGGAGTTCGGAGAGGGTGGCCGGGCGGGTGGTCAGGTTGAGGGTGTTGCCCGCGCCCTGGTTGACGCCGGTGACGGCGACCAGCGCGCCCTGCGGCGCGGCGGCGGTGGGCGGGCTGGCGATCAGCTGGCCGGGCTGGACGGCGGCGGCCGCGGCGGTGGCGGCGGCACTCGCGCTGGGGGTCGCGCTCGCACTGGCGGACGCACTCGGGGACGCGCTCGGGGCCGAGGCCGTGAGGACGGCCGTGCCCTTCCCCGCGTCGTAGGCGGTGAGTTGGAGGGCCTTGGTGGCGGCCGTGACCGCGCCGCCGTCCTTGCCCGGGCTGCCGATCGCGGCCTGGGTGTCGCCGGCCGGCGCGGTGGCGACCTGCGCGGTGCCCGCGGACGGACGGGCCGAGGCCGAGGCCGGGGCTCCGGCGCGGGCGCGCGGGGTGCCGCCGGCCGCTGCGGCGGCGGCCGGGCTGCCCCCGGCGGCAGCCGCGCCGGCGTCGGCGGCGGTGCTGGAGGTGGCGGCGGCCGGTTCGACGGCGGCCTGCGGGCTGCTGCCGGGGCTGGTCGGCCCGCACGCGGCCGTTCCGGCGAGGACGAGGGTGAGCAGGGCGGCGGGCGCGGCCCTGCCTATCGAGGGTTTGAACACGCGGCGCAATGTTACTGACGAGGAATAAGTTTGTCGAAGACAGGCCAAGACCTCGCGGAAGCGCAGGTCAGACCAGCCGCACGGCGGGCAGTCAATCGCCCCTCAACGGGCCCGTCGCAACGGCCCCGGCGAGCTCGGCGAGGTGCCGGGAGCGCTCCATCGGCACCGCCCCGAGGCTGCGGACGTACGGCCCGTCCCACTGGGCGTCCAGCAGCCGCCCGCCCGCCGCGCCGAACCGGGCCCCCACGGCCAGATCGCGTACTGACCGTCGTCGTTGCGTACCACGGCGTGACTTCGGGAGCTCACATCCGCTCGTACGCCCTGTGCGCTGTCGGCTGCGTCGTCCACCGGCTTGACCTCGTGCTGAAGCGGCAGAATGCTGGGAGACGCGACATTCTCGACTATGCGCACCCCCGGCGCACCGACACCGCCCGTCACGGGACAACGCCGGACGCCGGTGGCCTGTGCGCCGATCCGCCCCGTCGATCCGGCATCGACACTGCATCGACACTGCATCGACGCCGCCAACCGCCGCGCCGACCACCGCGCGCTGACCCCCCGTACAGCGGCACAGCCCGCCCTCGCCCGTACTCCCCCGGCCGACCGGCGGGGTGATGTCGTGGAGGAGGTAGCCTCATTGACTCGCCGGCGACAACGCCTGATGGCCTGCTACCTGCTCTGGATGGTGCTGTTCACCGGCATCCACTTCTCCTACCCCGGGTTGCGGGTCATCTGGTGGACAGGCATGGGCCTCGGCGGCGTCGCCGCCATCGTGATCGGCGTCCGGCTCAACCGCCCGCGCCATCCGCTGTTCTGGTACCTGCTGGCGCTCGCCAACCTGAGCTTCATCACGGGCCAGGCGATCCAGATCCTCGAACTCGACATCCTGCGCCTCAACAACCCGTTCCCGTCCATCGCCGACGGCTTCTACCTCGCCGAGTTCCTGCTCTACGCGGTCGGCCTGCTCGGCTTCATCCGCTGGCGAACCGCCCGTCAGGACCGCGCCGGGTTGCTGGACGCACTGATCATCACCCTCGGCCTGGCCCTGCTGGTCTGGATCTACCTGATCCTCCCGTACGCCCGGAACCCGGACCTCACCTGGCTCCAGAAGGCCGTCTCGATCGCCTACCCGCTCGGCGACGTGGTCGTGCTAGCCCTGCTGCTGCGACTGTTGACCCCGCGCGGCGGCAACTCCCGCTCCCTGCAACTGCTCACCGTCGGCGCCCTCGGTCTGCTCACCTCCGACATCCTCTACGGGCTGATCCAGCTGCACGGCACCTGGCGGACCGGCACCGGCGTGGACCTCGGCTGGGCCGCCTTCTACACCGCCTGGGGCGCGGCCGCGCTGCACCCCTCGATGGTCGAGCTGACCAGACCCGTCCCCACCCAGCAGCCGGACCTCTCCACCACCTGGCTCGTCCTGCTCACCCTCGCCTCGCTCATCGCGCCCGCCATCCTGATCATCGAGTCGCTGGCCGGGAACACCAGCGACGCGGGCGTGATCGGCGCCTTCTCCACCCTGCTCTACCTGCTCGTGCTGGCCCGGCTGGCCGTCGTCGTGGTCGCCAGACGCCAGGTGGTGGCCAGGGAACGGGCGCTGCGCGAGGCGGGCGCCCGGCTGACCGCGGCCGTCACCGTGGCGGAGGTCGCGGACGCCGTCCAGTCCGCCGCCTCCGCCCTGATGCCCGCCGAACCCGGGCACCTCGCCCTGCTCGCGGTCGCCGAGACCGGCGCCGGGTCAGGGAGCGGGTCGGGGGGCGCGCCGGACGTGCTGCACATCCGGCGCGCCGGGCCGGACCCGGCGCAGCGCCGCCCCGCGCCGACGGCCGCCGGCGGCCCGAACGTCGGCAGCCCGGATCCCGACGACTCGTACGCCGACGACTCGTACGCCGACGACGAGGTGCTCGCCCTCGCCGCCGACCGGGAGACCCGGCTGCTGCCCGTCGGCTCCGTCAACCTGCCCGCCCACCTGGGCCGGATGCCCTCCGCCCTGGTCTGCCCGCTCACCCTGGCCGAACGCCCCTCCGGCGACCCGGTGATCGGCGCGCTGGTGGTCACCGGCACCGAGCAGGAGCTGACCAGCCTCTGGGGCTCGCTGGAGATCCTGGCCGCGCAGGCGGCACTGGCCGTCGAACGGGTGGTGCTGAGCCAGGAGGTCACCCGGCGCAACAGCGAGCTGTACTTCCGCACCCTGGTGCAGAACGCCGGCGACGTCATCCTGATCCTGGACGCCGACGACGGCGTGCGCTACGCCTCCTCCTCCGCCGAGCGGGTGCTCGGCTACCCGAGCCTGCACGGCACCCTGCTGACCGACCTCGTCCCGCCCGAGGACATCCGGGCCGTCGGCAAGGCGCTGGCCCGGATGCGCGGCCCGGCCGACCCGCCGCACGGCGACCAGCCGCGCGAACACTGGCGACTGCTGCGCCAGGACCGCACCCCGATCGAGGCCGAGGTCCGCTACACCGACCTGCGGGCGGATCCGACCGTCGGCGGCCTGGTGCTCACCCTGCGCGACGTGACCGAGCAGCGCCGGATGGAGCGTGAGCTGACCCACCGGGCCTTCCACGACTCACTGACCGGCCTCGCCAACCGGGTGCTGTTCCAGGACCGGGTCGGCCACGCCCTCTCCCGCGGCGAGCGCAGCGGCGCCGTCACCGGGGTGCTCTTCATCGACCTGGACGACTTCAAGGTGGTCAACGACACCCAGGGCCACGCGGTCGGCGACGAACTGCTGGTCGCCGTCTCGCTGCGGATCTCCACCGCGCTGCGCAGCTCGGACACCGCCGCCCGGCTCGGCGGCGACGAGTTCGCGGTGCTGGTCGAGGACGCGCTCCGCCCCGGCGACGTGGACACCATCGCGGGCACCGTGCTGGCGGTGTTCACCGAACCGTTCAAGCTGAGCGCGGGCTCGGTCCGGGTCAGCGCCAGCATCGGCGTGGCGACCACCGAGGACAGCGTGGACGCGGCCGAACTGCTCACCCACGCCGACCTCGCGCTCTACTCGGCCAAGGCGGCCGGGCGCCGCCAGTGGTGCCACTACCGGCCGGCCCTGCAGGCCGGGCTGGTGGAACGGCACGAGCTGAACGAGAACCTGGACCTGGCGATCGCGGAATCGGCCTTCCAGCTGTACTACCAGCCGATCGTCGACCTGCGCACGGGCGACCTGGTCGGCTTCGAGGCCCTGGTCCGCTGGCCGCACGACCGTCGCGGCATGGTGCTGCCCGACGAGTTCATCGCCCTCGCCGAGGAGAGCGGCCAGATCGTCCCGCTCGGCGCCTGGATCCTGGAACGCGCCGTCCAGGAGGCCGCCGCCTGGCACGCCACCAGCTCCGCCCCCCGCGCCGCCGCCGGACGGCCCCCGCTGCGGGTCAACGTCAACGTCTCCGCCCGCCAGTTCCGCGACGCCGGCTTCATGGACGTCGTCCGCCACGCCCTGGACACCTCCGCCATCGACCCGCGCACCCTGGTCCTGGAACTCACCGAGTCCGTCCTGATGCGCCGCGACGACCGCCTGCGCGCCGACATGGCCACCCTCGGCGACCTCGGCGTCGGCCTCGCCATCGACGACTTCGGCACCGGCTACTCGTCGCTGTCGTACCTGCGCGAGCTCCCGATCTCCATCCTCAAGATCGACAAGTCCTTCATCGACGGCCTCGGCCACTCCCCCCAGCAGTACGCCCTGGTCGAGGGCATCACCCGGATCGCCGACACCCTCGACGTCCAGGTCATCGCCGAAGGCATCGAACACCCCGACCAGCGCGACCTGCTCGCGGCCATGGGGTGCCCGCTGGGGCAGGGGTACCTGTTCGCGCACCCGATGGACGGGCCGCAGGCGCGGGCGCTCGTGCGACGGGCGACGTTCGAGGCGGCCTGAGCCGGGGCGATCGCCTACTTCCTGATCGGGCTGATGTGCGTACTGGTCTCGGTCTCCACCGCGGCGTATGCCACCAGGGTCGACGACCTGATTCCGATCGTCCTCACCGGAATCCCCGGGCTGGTTCTGACGGTGCGCACCCCGATGTACGGAGTGTCCTTCGGACCTGCCGGGCTGACGTACTCCGGACTGCTCCGGGCGCGCTCGTACACCTGGTCCGAGGTCGAGAGGGTGGAGTCCGCCACGGTCCCGGGAACGCTTTTCTCCTCCGACCTCCCCGAACTGGTACTGGCCGACGGCAAGTCCGACCAGCTGCCGCTGCTGGCGGGATACGGCCGGGGCTCGAAGGTGAACAAGCGGGTGGAATCCCTCGTGGCCGACATGGAAAGGGCCCGGGCCGCCGCACGCACCAGGTGAGAAGACCGGGTTCCCGGCCCGAGCTCTCTCCGGCTGGTGGTGGCGGAGCGTTCGCGAACGCTCCGCCACCGGCATTCGTGTGTGCAGTTGCCGACGGGCGGACAACCGGCGAGGAGACCACCACGATCGAGGACTGACGGCCACCGTGGTATCCGGTTCGAGCCGATGTCCGGCTACCTGACCGGGTGCGGGTGCCCGAGGTGCGGGAACGCCGGTGTGCTGGAGGACGGCCGTCCAAGCCGGGGCCGGTTACGCCCTGGGCTGGACGAGGACCTGCTCGCCCTCCCCCACCGGCTCCTCGAAGTTGGCGAAGTAGCGGCCGAACAGCTCCTCGTCCACGGTGACGGCGTTGGCGCCCCGCTGCTCGTTGCGCACCGCGAGGCGGGCCTCCAGGGTCGACCGGTCGGCCTTGAGGTGGACCAGTTCCCAGCGGCAGCCGTGGCTCTCCACCAGCGCCTTGTAGTCGTCCCGGGCGGCCCGGTTCCAGAAGCTGTAGTCCACCACGACATCCCGCCCGGCGCGCATCAACTCGACGAGTTCCAGGCGCTGCTCGCTGCGGATCCGGTCCTTCAGCCGGTCGAAGGCCGCCGGCTCCAGCACCCGGCCGGCGTCGCGCTGCCCGATCCGCTGCCAGACCACCTCGTCGATGGAGAGCCGGACGTAGCCGCGCCGTTCCAGCTCCTTGGCGTAGGTGGTCTTGCCCGCGCCCGGGAGTCCGCACATCAGCACCACGGTGCTCAATCGCTCTGTCATGCCCGGAGGTTAGCCGTTGAGCGGGAGCACCCGCCCCGAGCCGAAGGGGCGCGCCGGTACCGAAAGGGAGAAGCGACGGAGCGACGAAGGAGCGACCGAGCGCCGACCGTCGGCACCGGGTCTGAGCGCCCCGGAGGCGAGCGGGCGAGTCACAGCCCCGAGCCGAAGGGGCGCGCCGGTACCGAAAGGGAGAAGCGACGGAGCGACGAAGGAGCGACCGAGCGCCGACCGTCGGCACCGGGTCTGAGCGCCCCGGAGGCGAGCGGGCGAGTCACAGCCCGCATCAGCCTGGGGATGTAAACCCGTGGACCAATGCGCGCGGCCGGAGATCAATCGGTGGACCGATGCCGCCCGCCGGCGCCGCGTGACACCGTTCCGCGCATGGACACCACGCCGTTCACCGGCTCCAACGGACTGACGCGCCGTCGCATGCTGGGCACCGCCCTGGCCTTGGGCGCCGCCGCCCCGCTCGGCCTGGCCTCCACCGCCTGGGCCTCCTCGCCCTCCGCCGCCGGGAGCGCGACCGGCCGACTCACCCTGCCCGCGCCCACCGGCCCGCACCCCGTCGGCACCGTCGCGCTGCACCTGCGCGACGCCTCCCGGCCGGACCCGGCCGCCGGGCCAGGCCAGTACCGCGAGCTGATGGCGAGCGTCTGGTACCCCGCCCGGCAGACGGACGGACTCCCGCTCGCCCCCTGGCTGGCCGACGGCCCGATGCAGCTCTTCCTCGACGACACCGGCTACCCGCTCCCGCTCTCCCTCGCCCCGCTCACCTCCGGGCACGTGGGCGCGCCCGTCCACCGCAGCGGCCACCGGCTGCCCGTCGTCGTCTACGCGCACGGCGCACACAGCCACCGGGGCGACCACACGGTCATCGTCCAGGAGCTCGCCAGCCACGGCTACCTCGTGGTCACCGTCGACCTCCCCCACGACGCCTTCACCCAGTTCCCCGGCCGCCCCCCGGTCACCCCGTCCAGGGACCCGAACGTCGACACCGGTGTGCGCGCCTACGTCCCGGACTTCCGCTTCGTGCTCGACTGCGTCGAGGAACTCGCCGCCGGCCGCAACCCCGACGCCGACCGGCGCGAGCTGCCCGAGGGCCTGCTCGGCGCCCCCGACCCGCAGCTCATCGGCATGTTCGGCTGGTCGAAGGGCGGCAGCGTCACCGCCCGGACGGCGGTCGTCGACCCGCGCGTCCGGGCCGGGCTGAGCCTCGACGGACCGATGATCCCGACCATCACCACCGACCTCGACCGGCCGTTCCTGATGATGACCGCCGACTGGCCCCGCACCCCGGACTCGGCCGCCGAGACCTTCTGGACCCACCTGCGCGGCTGGCGGCTCAACATCCGGGCCGACGGCGCCGTCCACTCCTCGTACGGGGACAACATGACGCTGATCCCGCAGGCGGGGAAGCTGCTCGGGATGAGCGAGCAGCAGATCCAGCAGCAGGTCGGCACCCTCGACCCCGAGCGCGGGATGCTCATCCAGCAGGCCTACCCGCTCGCCTTCTTCGACCAGCACCTGCGCCACCGGCGCGGGCACCTGCTGGACGGGCCTTCGCCGCGCTTCCCGGAGGTCGAGTTCCTTCCGTAGTCCGGTCGCGGGACGTACGGGACGACGCCGGCGGACGGGTCAGACCGACATGCCCTGGGCGGCGGCGGTGGGCGGGGTGGTGCTGCCGGCCGTGGCGCCGAGAGTGTGTTCGACCTTGGCGACGGCGGTGCGGTACTGCGCCGAGGCGGCCTGGGAGTCGGCGCCCTCGCGTTGGAAGAAGCCGAAGGCCATGCCGACGGTGCCGAAGCGCTCGATGCCGATGTAGGCGTTGAGTTGCACGCCGGCGATCGTGCCGTCGAGACGGACGGCGGGGGCGTCACCCCGGTCGCCGAGGGTGACCGGGGTGACGGTGAAGGTCACGGAGTCCGTGGTGTCGGCATTGAAGGTGATGGCGTGGCAGGTCTTGAACGCGTCGGTGGCGGTGCTGAAGTCGGCGGTGAGCCTGTCGGAGTCCTCGGCAGTGAGGGACTGGGTCACCATCGGGTTGCCGTCCGGGCCGTCGAGTTCGGTCTCGGCGCGCGGGGTGGCGGGGCCCGGGACGGTGGCGTGCATCTCGATCAGGGCGCTGAGCGCGTCGCAGCCGGTGACCGGGGTGGGGTTCTCGCCGGGGCCGGGGCTCTCGGTGGTGGGGCTCTCGGTGGTGGGGCTCTCGGCGGTGGGGATCTCGGTGTAGTCGGCGCCGAGGTCGTTCGCGGTCAGCAGCGCCGACTTCAGCTGGTCGGCGGAGGGGAGGTCCTCTGCTGGTGCCGCCGATGCGGGCTGGGCCGGCCCCAGGGCGGCCGCCGCGACCAGGACCGCGGCTGCGAGGGCGTGGAGAGGCCTCGGGAGGGACATGGCTGGCCCCCGGTCGGGAGTTCGGGCAGGGACAGGGCACCAGTGTCCCACCGGGGGGCGGGCGGGGCGCGCGGGGCGGGTATCGCCCCAGCTCACCGGCAGGGTTCGGAAACGGCAGGCCGAGGGCCCGCGACGCGACGCGCCGCGGGCCCCGAGCGCCTGGTAACCCCCCGACCACCCGACGTCAGATGCTCGCGGCCAGCTCGGTGCCCTGCTTGATGGCCCGCTTGGCGTCCAGCTCCGCCGCCACGTCCGCGCCGCCGATCAGGTGCGCGGTCACGCCGTTCTCGCGCAGCGCCTCGTACAGGTCGCGGCGCGGCTCCTGGCCGGTGCAGAGCACCACGGTGTCCACGGGCAGGAGTTGACGCTCGCCGTCCACGGTGAAGTGCAGCCCGGCGTCGTCGATCAGGTCGTAGCCGGCGCCGGCGACCATGGTGACGCCGCGGTGCTTGAGCTCGGTGCGGTGGATCCAGCCGGTGGTCTTGCCGAGCCCGGCGCCGACCTTGGTGGTCTTGCGCTGCAGCAGGTGGACGCTGCGCGGGGGCTTCGGCCGCTCGGGGGCGCGCAGTCCGCCACGCTCGTGGTACTCGGGGTCGATGCCCCACTTGGCCTGGAACACCAGCGGGTTGAGGCTGGCCCGGTCGCCCTGGTCGGTGAGGAACTCGGCCACGTCGAAGCCGATCCCGCCCGCGCCGAGGATGGCAACCCGCTCGCCGACGGCCGCGCCGTCGCGCAGCACGTCCAGGTAGCCGAGCACGCTGGGGTGGTCGATTCCCGGGATGTCGGCGGGGGTTCGGGGCGTGACGCCGGTCGCGAGGACGATCTCGTCGAAGCCCTCGGCGGTGAGCTGCTCGGCGGTCACGACGGCGCCGAGGCGCTGGGTGACGGCCAACTCGGCCAGCCGGGTGCGGTAGTAGCGCAGCGTCTCGTTGAACTCCTCCTTGCCCGGGATGCGCCGGGCGATGTTCAGCTGCCCGCCGATCGCGTCGGCGGCGTCGAACAGGGTGACGTCGTGGCCGCGTTCGGCGGCGGAGACGGCGAACGCGAGCCCGGCCGGTCCGGCCCCGACGACGCCGATGCGCTTGCGCAGCTTGGTGGGCGAGAGCACGAGTTCAGTCTCGTGGCAGGCGCGTGGGTTGACCAGGCAGGACGTGATCTGGAGGCTGAAGGTGTGGTCCAGGCAGGCCTGGTTGCAGCCGATGCAGGTGTTGATGGAGTCGGCGCGGCCGCCCTGCGCCTTGTTGACGAACTCGGCGTCGGCGAGCAGCGGACGGGCCATCGAGACCAGGTCGGCGCAGCCGTCGGCGAGCAACTGCTCCGCGATCTCGGGGGTGTTGATGCGGTTGGTGGTGACCAGCGGGATGCCGACCTTGCCCATGACCCGCTTGGTGACCCACGCGAAGGCGCCGCGCGGCACGGAGGTCGCGATGGTGGGGATGCGGGCCTCGTGCCAGCCGATGCCGGTGTTGATGATGGTCGCGCCGGCCGCCTCGACGGCCTGGGCGAGCTGGACCACCTCGTCCAGGGTGGATCCGCCGGGCACCAGGTCGAGCATGGAGAGCCGGTAGACGATGATGAAGTCCTCGCCGACCCGCTCGCGGACCCGGCGGACGATCTCCACCGGGAAGCGCATCCGGCGCTCGTACGGGCCGCCCCACTCGTCCTCGCGGCGGTTGGTGGCGGCGACGATGAACTCGTTGATCAGGTAGCCCTCGGAGCCCATGATCTCGACGCCGTCGTAGCCGGCCCGGCGGGCGAGCTCGGCGCAGCGGGCGAAGTCCTCGACGGTCTGCTCGACCTGCTCGGCGGTGAGCTCGTTGGGCACGAAGGGGCTGATCGGGGCCTGCAGGGCGCTGGGGGCGACCAGGTCGCGGTGGTAGGCGTAGCGGCCGAAGTGCAGGATCTGCAGGGCTATCCGCCCGCCGGCCGCGTGCACGGCGTCGGTGACCACCCGGTGCCTGTCGGCCTCCTCCTCGGTGGTCAGCATCGCGCCGCCCTCCCAGGGGCGCCCGGCCTCGTTGGGGGCGATGCCGCCGGTGACGATCAGGCCGACGCCGCCTCGGGCGCGCTCGGCGTAGAAGGCGGCCATCCGCTCGTAACCGCCGGGGGCCTCCTCCAGGCCGACGTGCATCGAGCCCATGATCACGCGGTTGGGCAGGGTGGTGAAGCCGAGGTCGAGCGGGCTGAGCAGGTACGGGTAGCTGCTGCTGCCGGGCATGGAGCTCATCGACGTCTCCTGAAGGGGCGGCCGGTGGGAATTGTTACCGCAGGGTAGGGGACGGTCGAGGCGCTATGCAACTAGTTGCATAGTCGAGCACGGGGAAAGCACAGGAGGAAGCGCGGGAGCGAGCCGTACCGCCCCCCGCGCCCCCGCCGGGCGGCGTATCGTCGTGCCCCGACGTCGTGGGACTCGCGAGAGGGGGCGACCGTGTGGGGTGGCTCGGTGGCTGTGGTCGGGGGCAGCATCGCCGGAAGCGCGTTCGCCGGCGCCGCCGCCCGGCTGGGCGCGGAACGGGTCGTGGTGCTGGAGCGCAGCCCCGGTCGGCTGGAGGACCGCGGCCTGGGAATCTGCACCCACAACGACCGCTTCGCCGAACTGGTCGACGCCGGACACCTCGCCCCGGACACCCGCCGCCACCGCCTCACCGTGCGCAGCTGGGTCACCCGGGAGCCGGCCGGCGGGGGCGACGGCCCGGACGGGCGCGGTCGGCTGCTCTGGGCCCAGCCGTTCCCGTTCCACTCCCACCACTGGGCCGTGCTCTGGCAGGCCCTGCGGGAACGGACACCCGACACGGTGGAGTACCGGCTGGACACCACCGTCGCGGCAGTCGGCGGCGACCACGACGGCGGGTGGGTCGAATCGGCGGACGGCACCCGTACGCCGTACGACCTGGTGATCGGTGCGGACGGTTACCGGTCGGTGGTCCGCGCGGCCGTCTGCCCGCAGGCCGTGCCCGAATACGCCGGGTACGTGTGCTGGCGCGGCAGCTACGACTCCGCGCTGCTGGCCGAACTGCCCGGCGGGGCCTCGGTCTGGCCCGAGGAGGAGTGCATCACCGTCTGCTACCGCGGCGGCCAGGTCGTGATCTACCGCATCCCCGGACTCGCCCCCGGGAGCACACAGGTGAACTGGGTCTTCTACACGCCCACCCCGGACTGGCTGCGCCTGGACGGCCCGACCGCCGTCGCGGCGGGCTCCCTCACCGACGGGCAGCTGAACGGGCTCCGGCGGTTCGCACGGCGGCACCTGCCGTCGTACTGGGCCGGCGTGGTCGCGCTGACTCCGCGCGAACGGACCCTGCTGCAGCCCGTCTACGACCTGGCGACCCCGCGTCGTACAGCCGGCCGACTGCTCATCTGCGGGGACGCGGCGACCATCGTCCGCCCGCACAACACCAGCGGCGCGGTGAAGGCGCTGCAGGACGCGCACGCCTTCGAGCAGGCCGGGCGACGGCTCGACGACGCGTCCTGGTCGTCCCTGCTGGCCGAGTACGACCGTGAAACCAGCGCGGCCGGTCTCGCGTTGGTGAACCTGGGCCGCACGCTCGGCCGGGCACAGGTCACCGAGGCGCCGGACTGGCCGACCATGGACGAGCCGGCGATGACCAACTGGTGGCGGGAACAGCTCACCGGCAGCGGGGGTTTCGGCGGCCACGCGCTCGGACGGACCGACTGAGCCGGTCCACCCGGCGGACCGGTTCGGCCGACTCTGCCGGACGACCGCCGAACCCCCCCTCAGATCACTGCGTGGGTCAGACGTTCACGCCGTAGTCGGTGGCGATGCCGCGCAGGCCGGAGGCGTAGCCCTGGCCTATGGCGCGGAACTTCCACTCGGCGCCGTTGCGGTACAGCTCGCCGAAGACCATCGCGGTCTCGGTCGAGGCGTCCTCGCTCAGGTCGTAGCGGGCGATCTCCTGGCCGTTGGCCTGGTTGACGATCCGGATGAAGGCGTTGCGGACCTGGCCGAAGTTCTGCAGCCGGGCGTCGGCGTCGTAGATCGACACCGGGAAGACGACCTTGGCGACGTCGGCCGGCACCCGCGCCAGGTCGACCTTGATCTGCTCGTCGTCGCCGTCGCCGCCACCGGTCAGGTTGTCGCCGCTGTGCTCGACCGAACCCTCGGGGCTGCGCAGGTTGTTGAAGAAGACGAAGTGCTGGTCCGAGACCACCTTGCCGAGCGCGTTGCACAGCAGCGCGCTGGCGTCCAGGTCGTAGTCGGCCCCGGTGGTGGTGCGCACGTCCCAGCCGAGACCCACGATCACGGCGCTCAGACCCGGCGCCTCCTTGCTCAGCGAGACGTTGCCGCCCTTGGCCAGCGAAACTCCCACAATGCCCTCCTCGGATCTCTCCCTGCGGACGAATCTACAACACTGTAGAGATCACGAGAATCCGCCTGCGGGCGGGCCCCGCCCCGGGGATTTCTCAGGGCCGGGAACGGGAACCGCCGCCTCACCTCGCGTCGTCGATGATGATCCGCAGCGCACCCCCGGCGGCGGCCGCCCGACGCCCCCAGTCCGACAGCAGGCGCAGCAGCGCGCGCTCGTCCTCCGGCAGCCGCGCGAGGTCCACCTGCCCGATCTCCCGCACCAGCGCGGGGCGCCGGGTCCGTACGGCCGCCCTAGACTGGCCCTGGCCGCTCTGCAGGCTCCGTTCGCCCTGATCACCTCGGCGCGCCCTGATGCGAGGCCCTCGCGGGAGGTTCCCATGCGCCAGCGGTACAGCTTCCACGTCGACCGGGCCGGCCACTCGGTCACCGTCAACGTCCGCTCCGGCTGGATCACCGAGACCGAGCTGCTGGTGGACGGCAAGGAGTGCGCCTTCCACCGCGTCCACGGCCACGGCAGCTACCCGCTGACGCTCTCCGGCCAGTTACCCGAGGAGCCGCCGCAGCCGCTCGCCGTCACCCTCGACCGCACGGGCCGGGCGGAGCACCCGCTCGCCTGCGTGCTGGCGGTCGCGGGCCGCGAGCAGCCGATGCCGGAACACACCGCGCGCTGAATCCACCCGCAGTGGTGGTTTGCGGACGAAAAGCCCGAAAACCTACAATCCTTCGTCCGCTTCCACCTCCTGCTCGAAGGCCCTCGCATGACCTCCCCCATCCCCCCCGACGCCTTCGACGAGCTGCTGCGCGAGGTGATGGCCGACGCCGAGCGCTTCGGCCACCGCCAGCACGTCCGGCTCACCTGGCTCGCCGTCCGCCGTCACGGCGCCACCGCCGCGCTCGACCTCGTCGGCGAGGGCATCCGGCGCACCGCCACCAAGGCCGGGGCGCCGCAGAAGTTCCACGTCACCATGACCCGGGCCTGGGTCGAGCTGGTGGCCCGGCACGCCGATGGCGCGGGCGACTTCGAGGATTTCGCCGCCCGCCACCCCGAGCTGCTCGACCGGGACCTGCTCACCCGCCACTACCGGCCCGAGACCCTGGCCGACGAACGGGCACGCACCGCCTGGGTCGAGCCGGACCTCTCCCCCTTCCCCTGGGCCTGCTGAGCCCGGACCGCGCTCCGATCCAGCCCCGACCGAGCCCGCCGGTTGCCCGACCGGCGGGCTCCCGCCCACCCGCAGGGCTACCGCGCCGGCAATCCGGAGTACCGGCCGAGGACGACTGCCAGGCCGGTACGGCGGATCCGCCGTACCGGCCGTCGGCATCGCCGCTACTGCGGGGCGATCTCCGAGGCGGCCTCCGCGACGATCTCCTCGACCGCCTTCCGGGCCCGCTCGGCGTCCGCCTGCACCAGGCCGATGCGGGTCCTGCGGTCGAGGACGTCGGCCGCGTCGAGCGCGCCCTCGTGGGTGACGGCGTAGGCGATCTCGGCGCGGGTCACGTCCAGGTCGTCCGCGGCCGGCGTCAACTCCCCAGCCGCCAGCACCTCGTGGGCCGCGCCGCCGTGCCGGGCGAGCAGCGAGGCGGGCACCGGGGCGGCCGGGGCCGGGCGGCTGTCACGGTGGCCGGGGGCGCCGACCAGCGGGAGGCGGGCCGTCCAGCAGGTGCGGGCGGGCAGGCCGCGCAGCCGTACGGCGGCGTCCACCGCGTCCTCGGCCATCTGCCGGTAGGTGGTGAGCTTGCCGCCGACCACGGTGACCACCCCGGACGGGGACTCCAGCACCGCGTGCTCCCGGGAGATGTCGGCGGTGTTCCCGCCCCCGGTGTCGATCAGCGGGCGCAGCCCGGCGTAGGCGCCGCGCACGTCCTGCCTGGTCAGCTCGGTGGCGAGGGCGGCGTTGACGGTGTCGAGGAGGAAGGTCAGCTCGGCCTCGGTGGGCTGCGGCTCGTCCGGGATCGGGCCGGGGGCGTCCTCGTCGGTCAGGCCGATCGCGACCCGGCCGAGCTGCTGCGGCAGGGCGAAGACGAAGCGGCTGACGGAACCGGGCACCGGCACGGTCAGCGCGGCGGTCGGGTGCCCCAGGGCCGCGGCGTCCACCAGCAGGTGGGTGCCCCGGCTGGGCCGCAGCTTGATCGAGGTGTCCACCTCGCCCGCCCACACCCCGGTGGCGTTGATGACCGCGCCCGCGGTGACGGTCAGCGTCTGGCCGGTCAGCGTGTCCACCAGCCGGGCAGAGGTCCCGGTGACGGACTCGGCCCGCACCCGGGTCAGCACGCTCGCGCCGTACTGCGCGGCGGTGCGCGCCAGGGCGACCACCAGTCGTGCGTCGTCCACGAGTTGGCCGTCGTGCGCGACCAGCGCCCCGCGCAGGCCGGCCGTCCGCACGCCCGGCACCAGCCGGCGGGTGCGGGCCGCGTCGACCCGGCGCACCCGGGGCAGCAGGGCGCCCGGCGTGCCGGCACTGAGCCGCAGCGCGTCGCCGGCGTGGAAGCCCGCACGGATCAACGAGGCCTGGCCCGGTCGCAACAAGTCCGGAAGCAGCGGCACGAGTTGGGGCAGGGCGCGGACCAGGTGCGGGGCAGTGCGGGTCATCAGCACGCCGCGCTCGACCGCGCTCTCCCGGGCCACCTTGACCCGGCCGGAGGCGAGGTAGCGCAGGCCGCCGTGCACCAGCTTGGAACTCCAGCGGCTCGTGCCGAAGGCGAGGTCCCGGGCCTCGACCAGCACCGTGCGCAGGCCGCGCGAGGCGGCGTCCAGGGCCGCCCCGGCGCCGGTGACGCCGCCGCCGATCACCAGCAGGTCGATGCGCGGGTCGTCGGCGAGCGCTTCGAGCTCCAACGTCCGGCGGACGGCGTTGAGTCGGCTGGTTCCGGCGAACGGGCTGACGAATGGACCGGCCGAGGGGCCGGCGGGAGAACCGGGGTGGGAACCGGCGGACGAGCCGGCGGTGGACGTCATGGCGCGAGGTATCCGTTCAGTGCTCTGGCCAGTTCGCGCCGCCAGGCCGCCTCGGGGAGCAGGGAGGCGACCATGCGGTGCGACTGGACGGTGGACTGGGCGATCAGCAGGACCATGGCCGCCAGTTCGGTCGGCTCACCGGCCCGGATGGAGCCGCCGGCCTGCCCCTGCTCGATGCCGGTGCGCAGCGCCTCCAGCAGGCCGCGCTGGCTGGCGCCGAGCCGCTCGACCACGTACTGGAGCAGCAGGTCGGAGTCGTCGGAGTGGAGCAGGACGCCGAGCACCGGGTGGTCGCGCAGCCGGACGGCGACCTCGACCACCCGCTCCACCAGGGTCTCCCGGTCGTGGACGTCGAGTGCGGCGCCCTCCAGGGTGGCCAGGATCTCCCGGGTGAGCAGCGCCCCGATCACCGCCCGGACGTCCGGCCAGCGCCGGTAGACGGTCGGGCGGCTGACCCCGGCGCGGCGCGCGATCTCCGCCAGCTGGGTCCGGCGGACGCCGAGGTGGACGATCAGGTCGGCGGCGGCGTCCAGGATCGCATCGTCGGTGCTGCGGGGTTGCTGGGCCTCGGCGGGCTCGACGTTACTACTTGACATGATGTGTGAAACTGTAACGCATGGCACCTGAGACGCAAGCGGGACCGGCGAACGCCGCGCTGCCGCTCCCCCCGATGAAGTGGGACGCCTGGGGCGACCCGACCCTCGCCAAGGAGCTGTCCGCGGACATCAAGGGACTGCTCGCCGCCGCCCTCGGGGTCACCGGGGACGCCGCCCCCGGACCCAGCGCCGAGGAGGTCGTCCTGCGTCCCTCCCGGATCACCGCCGAGGACCTCAAGGCGCTGGCCGCCGCCGTCGGCGAGGCGCACGTCAGCGCCGCCGACGCCGACCGCCTGCCGCGCGCCGGCGGCAAGTCCACCCCCGACCTGCTGCGCCGCCGCAGCCGCGAACCGCAGGACGCCCCCGACGTCGTGGTCGTGCCCGGCAGCGAGCAGGAGATCGCCGCCGTCCTGGCCGTCTGCGCCGAACGCCGCATCGCCGTCGTCCCGTTCGGCGGCGGCACCAGCGTGGTCGGCGGCCTCGACCCCGAGCGCGGCGCCCTCCAGGCCGTCGTCTCGCTCGACCTGCGCCGCTTCGACCAGCTGATCGACCTGGACGAGACCTCCGGCGAGGCCGTCCTCGGCGCCGGCCTCACCGGCCCGGCAGCCGAAGCCCTGCTCGCCGAGCGCGGCTGGGAACTCGGCCACTACCCGCAGAGCTTCCGCTACGCCACCATCGGCGGCTTCGCGGCCACCCGCTCCTCCGGCCAGGACTCCGCCGGCTACGGGCGCTTCGACGAGATGGTCCGCGGCCTGCGCGTGATCACCCCGGTCGGTGTGCTGGACCTCGGCCGCGCCCCCGCCTCCGCCGCCGGCCCCGACCTGCGCCAGCTCTTCCTCGGCTCCGAGGGCACCCTCGGCGTGATCACCGCCGTCCGGCTGCGCGTGCACCCGCTGCCCGCCGTCAAGGCGTACGAGGCGTGGAGCTTCCCCGACTTCGCCACCGGCACGGCCGCGCTGCGCGCCGTCGAGCAACAGGGCACCGGCCCGACCGTGATCCGGCTCTCCGACGAGGCCGAGACCATGGTCAACCTCGCCATGACCGAGCAGATCGGCGGCTCCCCGACGGTCAGCGGCTGCCTGGCCGTCACCGTCTTCGAGGGCGACGCCGCCCAGGTCGCCGGCCGCCGGCAGCTCACCCGCGAGGTACTGCTCGCCGCCGGGGGCACCTCGCTGGGCGAGGAACCCGCCCGGGCCTGGGAGCACGGCCGGTTCAACGCCCCGTACCTGCGCGACTCCCTGCTCAGCGCCGGCGCGCTGTGCGAGACCCTGGAGACGGCGGCCGGCTGGAGCGGGCTGGCCCAGCTGCGGACGGCCGTCACCGAGGCGCTCACCGGCGCCCTGCCCGGCGCGCTCGTGCTCTGCCACATCTCGCACGTCTACCCGACCGGCGCCTCGCTCTACTTCACCGTCGTCGCCGCCCTCGGCGAGGACCCGCTCAGCCGCTGGGGCGTCGCCAAGCGCGCCGCCGGGGACGCCATCCTCGGCGCGGGCGGCACCATCACCCACCACCACGCGGTCGGCGCCGACCACCGGCCCTGGATGACCGAGGAGATCGGCGACCTGGGCGTGCGCATCCTGCGCGCCGTCAAGGCCGAACTCGACCCGGCGGGCATCCTCAACCCCGGCAAGCTGATCCCATGACCGGCGCGAGAACCGTCCGCAGGGTCGCCGTTCTCACCAACCCGGCGGCGGGCATCGGCCACGCCGAACCCGCCGCCCGCCGGGCCGTCGCCCGCCTGCGCGCCCTCGGCGTCGAGGTCGAACCGCAGGCCGGGCGCTCCGCCGAGGACGCCGTCCGCCTGGCCCGCGAGGCCGCGGCGGACGGCGTGGACGCGGTGGTCGTGGTCGGCGGCGACGGCATGATCAACCTCGCCCTCCAGGCCCTGGCCGGCACCCCCGTCCCGCTCGGCGTGATACCGGCCGGCACCGGCAACGACCACGCCCGCGAGTACGGCCTGCCGATAGCCGCCCCCGAGGCCGCCGCCGACGTCATCGCCGCCGGACGGGTGCGCGGCGTCGACCTCGGCCGGATCACCGACCCGGACGGCGCCGTCCGCTGGTACGGCTCCGTCCTCGCCACCGGCTTCGACTCGCTGGTCAGCGACCGCGCCAACCGGCTGCGCTGGCCGCGCGGCCGGATGCGCTACAACCTGGCCATCCTCGCCGAGTTCGCCAACCTGCGCCCGCTGCCGTTCCGGATCACCCTCGCCGACGGCACCGTCATCGAACGCGACCTGACGCTGGCCGCCGTCGGCAACACCCGCAGCTACGGCGGCGGCATGCTGATCTGCCCCTCCGCCCTCCCGGACGACGGCCTGCTCGACGTCACCCTGGTCGACGCCATGCCCCGACTGCGGATCGCCCGCTTCTTCCCCACCCTCTTCAAGGGCACCCACATCAGCCACCCGGAGGTCACCACGCTGCGCACGGAGTCCCTGCGGATCGAGTCCCCCGGCATCACCGCCTACGCCGACGGGGAGTTCATCGCGGCCCTGCCGGTCGAGGTCACGGTGGTACGGGAGGCACTGCGACTGCTCACGCCGTGAACGACCCGGCCTCCCCGGGCGGCGGTCGCCGGGGCTCGGGTACGGTCCTCCGGTGACGACATCCCTCCCCGGCTGCCGGGCACACGGCCCCGGTCTCGACCCGGCAGCCCTGGTCGACCGTCGGCTGGCCCGGATCACCGCCGCCTGGCACGTGTACCAGGGCCGGCTGGACCCGATCCCGGCCGACCTCTGGCTCATCGACGACCGCGGCGAGGCCACCCGGCTCGCCAGCGGGACGGACTGGTGCCTGGAGGTCGAGGCCTCCGCGCCGTACGACGGCTACGACATGGGTGAGTGGGGCCGCATCGAGGTCGGCCCGGCCGATGCCGACACGGCCTTCGCCCACCACCTCGGCCAGCCCGTCCTCGCTGCCCGCGAGGAGTACGAGCCGAGGGCCGGACGCATGGCACTGGAACTCGACTTCCCCGACGGCACCGTCCGCTGCGAGAGCTACGCCGGCGAGCTGATCGTGCGCGCCGTGTTCAAAGGTGCGCCCTGACCTGCCGCACCGGGTGACCGAGCGCGACACCGATCGCCGTCAGCTCCGGCGCGGCGAACCAGACGCACTCCGGGTTCCACACCTCGATCTCGAACCGGGCGAAGCCGCACGGCCAGTCGTACTCCAGCGCGTCCAGCGTGGTGTCCGCTCCGCAGCAGGGCACCGTCACCGCGAGCGTCGCGACGCCCGCCTCGGCGCGCTCCTCCAGCAGCGAGCCCCACCAGTCGAGCCCCGGAGTGCCGCCGCATTGCGGACAGCCGATCCGCTCCAGGTTCTCCCCGCAGTCGACCACCGACGTCCGCTCGTGCCAGCTCACCTCCACCTCGGCGTCGTCGTCCTCCCGGAGCAGCTCCGCGACCACCGCCACGGCCCGCTCCGCGGCGGCCGGCTCCGGCTGCCACTGCGGGTCGGTCGGGATCACCGACAGCACGTCATCGCTCACCGCGCGCCTCCTGCTCCGCCCGTACCGGGTTGGCCGCCTCGACCTTCCGGGCCCAGCGGCGCACCAGCGGGTTGGCGTCGTGGTCCGGGGATCCGTCGAGGACATCCACGCCCGCGGCCGCACCCGGGCCGGCGCTCATGGCCGCGTCGAGCAGGTAGCGCAACCGCTCGCCGACATCCGGCCGGCGACGGGCGCCGGGTGTGCCCAGCACCTGCCAGGCCCAGCCGACGGCGATCGCCGCCACCCGCCGGTCCTCCCAGGCGCGCCCCCGCCCGGCCGCCGCGATCACCTGCCGCCGGACCTTCCTCGGCAACCCCCGCCACAACTCCCGGGCGTTGCTCGACAATCGAAGCCGGCCCCGCTCTCCAGCAGCACCCGGTCCTCGCACCCTGGACGGCGTGGTCCGCCCGCCGCAGACGGAACACCACACTGCGACCCCCCTCGGGGTCGTCGAAGTCCTCGGCCGGGTCGTGGGTCATCCCCAGGCGTCGCATCACGGCCTGGGAGCGCAGGTTGGCGGCGGTGGTGACGGCGAGGATCTCGCGGAGGGCGAGCGTGTCGAAGCCGTACGCGAGGACGGCGCGGGCCGCCTCCGTCGCGTAGCCGTGGCCCCAGGCGGAGCGGGCCAGGCGCCAGCCGATCTCGACCCCGCCGACCGGGGCCTGCTCCTCTACGTCGTCCAGGCCCACGAAGCCGACGAACTCGCCGCTCTCCCGCACCGCGACGGCCAGCCACCCGTAGCCGCGCCGCTCGATCGCCGCCTCGTACCGCGCCACCGAGGCGTCACTCCGCTCGCGGGTGAGGATGCCGCCGAGGTGCTCGCGGACCTGCGGGTCGGCGTTCATCGCGGCCCAGGGGGCGAGGTCGGACTCCCGCCAGCGGCGGATCAGCAGCCGGTCGGTGCGCAGTTCGTTCATGGCCCCAACCCAACGGCACCCCACCCACCCGGGCAACCGGATATCGAGGTGCTTCGGAGACGAGCCGCACACGCCCTGACGAGCCGGACAAGCCCTGAGGCCCCCAGCCCCGGCGCATCCGGCTCACAGCCGGATGCCGCCGAGCTGCCGGATCATGGTGAGGTCGTCGCGGATCGCCCAGCGCTCGGCGATCCGCCCCTCCCGCAGGCGGTAGGCGAAGGCGACGTCCCGGGCGTAGTCGCCGCTGTGGGTGGGGAAGCCGAGGAAATCGCCGCCCGTCCAGCGGCCGGCCCGCAGACCGAACTGGACGACCAGGTCGTCCTCGGCGACGGTAAGGCAGCTGCGCCAGTGGTCGTCCTCGAACTGCCGGGCCGTCGTGGTGAGGAACTCCCGGGTGCCCGCGAGGCCGGCGGGCCGGCCGGGGGCGAGGGCGTGGTTGACCAGGTCCGGTGTGCAGAACTCGTCCAGGCGGCTGGCGTCCCCAGCCCGGACCAGGACGTCGAAGCCGTCCACGATCTGCTTGTTGACCTCGGCGTTCATAACGTCCACCTCCTGCGGGCAGCGGCCAAGGACTCCCCCGCTCCCGACGTTCCCACGGACGCCGTGCGCGTTCCACCCGGGAGCGGCGGCCATTCCCCGGCGGGAATTGTCCGGTCGCGGCGCCGCTTCGAGGATGGGGCGCACAGTGACCGACCGAACCCGAGAAGGAACCGGCCATGACCACCAGCGCCCAGCAACTCGCTGACCGTTACGCCGCCCTGTGGGCCGAGCCCGACGCCGATCAGCGGCGGAAGGCGATCGAACGACTGTGGGCCGAGGACGGCGTGCACCTCGTCCACCCGCCGGAGTCGATCCGCGCGGAGGCCGCCCTGGTGGGCTTCCCCGAGCCGGTGCTCGAGGCGCGCGGCCACCGGGAGCTGGAGATCCGCGTCGCCCGCGCCTACCAGGAGTTCTTGACTCCCAAACTCCCCGGCGTGAACGCCGGGGATACCTACCACGCTTCGCGCGGTACCGCTGCGCGTGGGCGTGATGGTTGGTTCCTGCTTCCTCCCCCGCCGGGGGTTACTCGCGCGCCTCCCGATTTCCGACCGGGTGGTCTTACAGCGATCCGCAGGCGTTTACCTCACTCGGTCACCCGGTGAGGGCCGGTACTTTCGTGACGAAGTACCGGCACCGGGCTCACAACGACGCCCACCTCAAGTGCATGGAGGAGATCATGCGCGCGGTGTGCGCAGACTTCGAATCCGGGCTGGTCCAGTTCAACGGCGAGAACAACCACGTCCACCTCCTGGTGAACTTCCCGCCGGAGTCGCTGTCTCCAAGCTGGTCAACAGCCTCAAAGGCGTCAGCTCCCGCCGCTTGCGCCTGGGGATGCCCCCTCTGGAGGAGAGTTCCCCGACCTCGTAGGACGCCGACGGGCGGATCACCGCCGACTACCAGTTCCCCGGGCTCCGACCAGCAGCTCCGCGGTCCGGGCGTCGGCGGGCAGGAAGGCCTCCAACTTCAGCTCGGCGATCGTCACGTCGACGGCGGTGGCGAAGGTGGTCACCGTGGTCATCAGGTGCAGCTCGCCGAGCGGGGTCCGCAGCTCCAGCGGCACCGCGAAGCCCAAGTGCTGCTCCCCCACCGCCGCTTCGGGCACGTAGGAGCTCAACTCCTCGTGCAGTTCGCCCAGATGGCGGGTGCGCTCGACGATGTGCCGGGCCCAGGCGGCGAAGTTGAGGATGCGCGGCGCGAGGCCGTCCGGGTGCAGGGCGAGCCGGTAGGCGTTGGTGCCGGGCCCGACCAGGCGCGGGTCGGCGCCCTCGGTGATCACGTCCAGCGCCTCGTTGGCCGCGACCACGTCGCCGCGCCGGTCCACCACCACCGCGGGGTACGGCAGGTGGCCGGCCAGGATGTGGTCGATCGCCGCCCGGACCGGCGCCAGTTGCGGCCCGTCCAGCGGCGTCTCCGGGTAGACGGGGGCGTAACCGGCCGCCAGCAGCAGCTCGTTGCGTTCCCGCAGCGGCAGGTCGAGTGACTCGGCGAGGCGTACGACCATGCCCCGCCCGGGCACCGAGCGGCCGGACTCGATGAAGCTGAGGTGCCGCTGGGTGGTGCCCGCTCGGGTGGCGAGGTCGAGCTGACTGATCCGGCTGCCGGTACGGCGCTCGCGCAGCGCCCGGGGGAAGTCCACGCCCCATTTCTATCCGGGCCCGGCGCCACCCGCCATTCCCCCCGGGGAATTGAGTCCATTCACCGCGACGAGAAGGATCGACGGCATGGACATCGGTGTTTTCCTCCCCACCGGGGAGAATCAGTGGGCGCCCGTCGGCGGTCCCCGCGACCTGATCGGATTCGCCCGCCGGGCAGAGCAGTTGGGCTTCGCCTCGCTGTTCGTCAACGACTCCCTGCTCACCCCGCGGATCGAGCCGCTCACCATGCTGGCCGCGGTCGCCCCGGTGACCGAGCGGATCCGGCTGGGCACCGGCGCGCTGCTGCCGGTCCTGCGCCGCCCGGTGCAGACCGCGCAGACCCTGGCCTCGGTGGACCAGCTCTCCGGCGGACGGCTGACCGTCGCGGTCGGCGCGGCCTTCCCCGGTCACTTCGGGCGGCCGCTGCACGAATTGTCCCAGGTGCCGTGGGAGCGCCGCTTCGCCCGGCTGGACGAGACCGTCGCCCTCTGGCGGGCCCTGTGGGCGGGGGCCACGGAGTTCCACGGCGAGTTCCACTCCTTCCCCGAACTCCCGCCCGCCACGCGGCCGTTCCGGCCGCAGGGGCCGCCGATCTGGCTCGGCGGCGCCACCCCGGCGGCGCTCGCCCGCACCGGGCGGAAGTACGACGGCTGGCTGCCCTACCCGCCCGATCCCGCCGACTACGCCACCGGGCTCGCCACCGTCCGGCAGACCGCCCGCGAGGCCGGGCGCGCCCCGGAGGCCGTCACCCCCGCGCTCTTCGTCAACGTCCGGATCGACGAGGACCCCGAGGCGGCCCGCCGCACCATGGACGCCTACGTCCGGTCCAACTACGGCCTGCCGTTGGAGGAGGTGGAGCACATCCAGGCGATCGCCCTCGGCACCCCGGAACAGGTCGCCGCAACCCTGCGCCGCTACACCGAGGCGGGCGCCCGGCAGGTCGTCGCCCGGCTCGGCGCGCTGGAACTCAAGGGCCAGTACGAGCAGTTGGAACGGCTCGCGGCCCTCGCACTGCCGTCCGCACCGCCGTCCGCCCTCACACGCCCCGCGTCGCGGTGACCCGCCCGGTCTCGATGGCCTCGACCAGCTCCGCGTGGTCGGCCGTCGTCCGCTCCGCGTACTTCAGCGCGAAGTCGGCGACCGCCTCGGCGAAGGTGTCGGCGCCGCCCAGGTAGCCGGCGATGGCGAGGCGGTCGCCGGTGCGGGCGTGGGCGCGGGCGAGGGTGCGCCCGCACAGGTCGGCGTAGGCGCGCAGGCCGGCGGGGGCCATCGCGTCGACCTCCACCGAGCCCTTCATGTCGCGCAGTTGGCGGCCGTAGAAGTGCCGCCCGGCCGGGCCGGCGGTCCAGCCGAGGAAGATGTCGCTGGCGGCCTGCATCAGGTGCTGCCCGGTGACCACCCGGCGCCCGCCGTGGTGGGCGGCGACCTCGGCGTCCACCCGGGTGGGCGGCAGGTGCTCCTCCAGCACCGACCGACCGGCCTCCTTGAGCTGCAGGAACAGCGGGTCGCGGGTGTCCCGGCCCTCCAGCAGGAGGATGTAGCAGCGGGTGCCGACACTGCCGACGCCGACCACCTTCATCGCCGCGTCCATGAAGCGGTAGCGGTCCAGCAGCACCCGTCGGTCCTCGGCCAGGGCGGCCCGGTAGTCGCTGAACACCTTGCCGATGTCACGCAGTTCGGTCCCCTTCAGCTCCTCGATCAGCGGTGGCGAGCTGATGATCCGCCGCCGCCCGTCCCGTTCCTCGGTGAGCTTGCCGAAGGCCTGCAGGCTGGTGCGGCGCCGGGCGTGGGCGAGCTCGACCTCCGCCCGGCTGCGCCGCTTGGACCTGCCGACCAGCGGCAGCAGCTCGGCGGCGTCGATCCGGCTGTACCAGACGTCGAGTTCGCCCCTCCCGGCCAGCCGGCGCACCGCGGTGGCGTAGCTCTGGACGGCGGTGAGCGCGGCACGCCGGGCCCGCTCGTCGCCCTGGCCGTTGTCCCGGGCGGCGACCGCGACGCTGGCGGCCAGACGCTTGACGTCCCACTCGAAGGGCCCGGGGTAGGTCTCGTCGAAGTCGTTGACGTCGAAGAGCAGCGCGCGCTCCGGCGAGGCGTACACGCCGAAGTTCAACAGGTGGGCGTCGCCGCAGAGTTGGACGGTCAGGCCGGTGTTCGGGACGGCCGCGAGGTCGGCGGCCATCACCGCGGCGGCGCCGCGCAGGTAGGTGAAAGGGCTGTCGACCATCCGCCCGTAGCGGATCGGCAGCAGCCGGGTGACCCGGTCGGCGCCCTGCGCCTCCAGGACGCCGAGCGGGTCGGGCCGGTCCGCGGTCGGGATCCACCGGCCGTGGTCGGAGCGGGAGACGCGCTCGCGCGCGGCCCGACCGGTGCGGCGGCGTTCGGCGGGGGTGGTCATGCGGCGGCTCCGTCCGTCACCAGGCAACCTTCAACGAGTACACCTGACCGCGACGCTAGGACAAGAGTGCCGGAGGGCGCAGCACGCGCCCTCCGGCATTCGGCCGATCGGGTGAGGCCGCCCGGTCACCCCACGGTGAAATCGGCCATCATCGCCATGTCCTCGTGCTCCAGGTTGTGGCAGTGCATCATGTACGTCCCCGCGTAGTCGGTGAAGCGCACCAGCACCTCCACCGCCTCGGCCGGGCGCAGGTCGACGGTGTCCTTCCAGCCCCTGTCCCACGGGCCGGGGTCCTTGCCGTTGCGCCCGATCACCTGGAAGTGGTCGAGGTGGAGGTGCACCGGGTGGTGCACGTCGGAGGAGAAGCGCCACCGTTCGACGCTGCCGAGCGCGGGCGTGGCGACGTTGCGCCCGGGCTCGTACGGGTCGCCGTTGATGGTCCAGCCGTCGTCGCGGCTGCGGCGGAACTTGAAGGAGCGGGTGGTGACGGCCGAGGAGGCGGCCAACTCCTCGATGGTGGACAGCTTGCCGGGCACCGTGGCGTCGTCGCTCACCGCCCGGGAGGCGAGGTCGAAGCGCATCACCTCGGCCGTCCGCCCGCTGCCGAAGCGGTTGAGCAGCCGCACCTGGGTGCCGGGCTGGTAGCGGGAGAAGTCGACCACCACGTCGAAGCGTTCGGCGGGGGCGATCTCGATCGCGTCGTGGGCGAGCGGGGCGGCGAGCAGGCCACCGTCGGAGCCGATCTGGACCAGTGCGTCGCCGCCGGAGGGCTGGGGGTCGAGTTCGAGCCGGTAGAGCCGGGTGTTGGAGGCGTTGAGCAGCCGCAGCCGGTAGTGCGCGCGGTCGACGTCCAGGCGTGGCCAGGGGGCGCCGTTGACCAGGATGACGTCACCGAGCACGCCGTTCATGTAGTCGTCGGTGACGCCGGGCACGGCGAGCGCGGCGTCGGTGGACGGGTACCGGAAGGAGCCGTCGGCGGCGAAGGAACGGTCGGCGAGCATCAGCGGGAGGTCCCGCTCGCCGCGCGGCAGCGGCAGCGCGTCCTCCTCGTCGTCGTGGACCAGATGGAAGCCCGACAGGCCGCGCCAGACGCCGGGGCCGGTGAAGCCCATCCGGTGGTCGTGGTACCAGAGGGTGGCGGCGCGCTGCTCGCCCGGATAGGTGTGGGTGCGCTCGCCGACCACGTTGTGGCCCGTCGCGTGCCGCATCCCCGGCATGCCGTCCATGGAGCCTGAGGACATGGCCGCGGCGGGGGACCCGACCGGCAGCAGCAGGTCCACCGGGTAGCCGTCGCTGTCGGCCGGGGTGTGCCCGCCGTGCAGGTGGACCACGGACGGCACCGGCAGCTCGTTGCGGTGTTTGATCACCGCCGCCCGGCCGGACCGGGTGACCACCGTCGGCCCGGGGAAGCTGCCGCCGTACGTCCAGGCCTCGGTCCGCACCCCGGGCAGGATCTCCAGCTCGGCGACCTTCTGGGTGATCTCGTAGTAGTCGTTGGTGCCGTCGGTGCGCACCGGCTTGAGCACCGACGGCACCGGCAGCGTCACCTGGAAGGGCCCCGGCAGGTCGAGCTCGCTGCTGAGCAGCCGCCCGGGGCGGCCCTCGGCGAGCAGCCGGGCCGCCGAGGGGACGGCGACGGCGGTCAGCGCGCCCGCACCGAGCACGGAGGCGCCGATGCCCAGGAACCGGCGGCGGTTCACTGGCTCACCTCCACGGGCCCACCGGGGCGCGGCAGCCGCCCGTTGCCGTCCGCGCCGCTCTCGGGCAGACCCACCCGGACGGGCAGCGGCAGCCGCCAGGCGCCGACCAGGCCGAACAGGACGCCGCTGACCAGCAGCACGCCCAGGGTGACGTGCACCCCGATCGCCCGGCCGTAGCCGGCCGCGATCTGGCCGACCACGGCGACGGCGAGCACGGCGGTGGTCCACAGCGGCCAGAGCGGGCCGCGGCCGGGCCGCCGCACCAGCGCGGCCACCGCCAGCTGGAGCACGACCACGGTGCCGATCGTCATCGCGGTGCCCTCGTGGTCCTTGAGGGATTCGTAGGTGCCGTTGAGGAAGCTGCCGGCCAGCATGACCTGGAGCAGGGACAGCAGCGCCAGCGTGGCGGTGGAGATGCGCAGCAG
Source organism: Kitasatospora sp. NPDC101155 (assembly GCF_044768305.1). Classification (NCBI taxonomy): domain Bacteria; kingdom Bacillati; phylum Actinomycetota; class Actinomycetes; order Kitasatosporales; family Streptomycetaceae; genus Kitasatospora; species Kitasatospora sp. NPDC101155. Next base: position 478,247 of record NZ_JBIWPN010000002.1, read on the forward strand.
GATCAGCGGCCAGCGAGGCGCGGCGGCAGGGGGACTGCTCATGTCGGGCTACTCTCTGCTTCGGCGGGTCGGGAGGGCGGGCGAGAGCGTAGCTGATCATCCGTCATGATCAGTTGAAGCGAAGGGATTCGGCGGCGCCCAGCACCCCGTTTGCGTCAGCTCCCGGAGGTTTGTCACCCGTACGGGGGCGCTTGTCAGCCTGCGCGGCCGGCGCCGGACCGACCGTGGTCGATCGACGACGATCCGTCGCCCTCTGCGGCTTCGGAGCGTGAGCCTGGTTACGTCACTCCGGGTAGCTACTACGTTCGGCCGTAGGCACGGGCCCCTGTCCGGGGCGTGGGCAGGCGCCGTGCGAGGCCCCGCGCCAGGGCCCTCCTACTGCCCGGTGTCGTATGCGGGGACCTTGTTCCCCCGTTCGGGTGCCGCAAAGAATGGGCGGGTCCAGCCGCGCCACCCGTCCCACGAACGGGCGCGCTCTTCGATCCGGCTTCGAGGCGAGTCCAGCCGATCCGACACCGCTGTCGGCCCACAACCCGCCGGCGGGCCCGAACCGCGGAAGAAGGATTCCCGATGGCCGCACTCGCCCTTCTCGCAGGTACCGCGGTCGGTGGTGGGCCGGTCGCCGTGGCTGGTCGTGTCATCGACTTCCTGGACTACTTCGCCGGGGTCTTCACCCTGCTCTCGCTGACCGCGGCGGTCGTGTGCGGGCTGGCCGCCACCGACCGCCTGGTCCTGACGCCGCGGTTGCGGGTGGCCGTCCAGTCGGTGCACCGGGCAACCGCCGTCGCGGCGCTCGGCTTCCTGGCCGTTCACATCGCGGTCAAGGTCGCCGAGCACCACGCCGACCCGCGGAGCGCGGTCCTCCCCTTCACCGGCACGACTGCCGTGGCGGTGGACCTGGGAACCGTCGCAGCCGACCTGCTCGTCCTGGTCGCGGCGACGGGCGCCTTTCGCGGACGATTCGCGGGAAGCCGGCATGCCTGGCTCTGGCGTGTGCTGCACGCGGGCGCGTACGCCTGCTGGCCGATCGCGCTGGCCCACGGTCTGACCGCCGGGCGCCCGGCGCACGCCTGGGTCCTGTGGGGCTACGGCCTGTGCGCGGCGCTGGTCGCCCTCGCCCTGCTGGTACGGACCCTCTCCTGGCTGAGCCACCACCGGGCCGTCACCCGGCACCGGCGCTACTCGAAGGCCCACCTGGCCGGCGCACCGCTCCCGGCCGGGCCGACCGTCTTCTCCGCACCCTCGACACGGCACCGTGGCGGTCTGGCGACCGCCTGGAACGGTCCGTCCTCGGCGACCGCGAGCGTGGCGGCCCGAATCGGCACGGTGCCGCGTCGGTCGCGGCACGCCACGCCGGCCGCACCCCCGCACCTGGGGCTGCTCCGGCCCGGCGGTGACCTGTGAGCACCCGGATCGACCTGCCGCAGGTGTTCCACCTGGGACCGGCCCGGCTGACTGCCGGGCTGGACCGCTTCCGGCGCCTCGACCTCGCCTCCCACACCCACGTCCACCCTCCGCTCCCCCGGCCCACCCGGGACAGCCTGCTGGACCTGGCCGAGCACGTCGATCTGCGCGGACGCGGCGGCGCGGGATTCCCCTTCGCCCGCAAGGCCCGGGCCACGATGCGCCGGGCCGTGAACCAGTGCCCGGCACTCGCTCTGCGCATGCGCCGCCCCTAGCCGCCACCCGGTCGGCCCCGGTGAACGGCCTTCAATCGACGGCCGGCTGCACCCGACACGGCGGGTGCAGCCGGCTCCTGGTCCCGGTGCCCTGGCGCCTCGGCGCCGCGCGAACGGTCAGAGGTCGTGCGCTACGAACTCGGCCACCTGCGTACCGAGTTGCCGGCCGACCTGGTTGTCGATGGAGGTGTGCTGGCCGGACCAGACCCGACTGAGCCAGGCTTCGGTGGCGGCGTCCTGGAAGCCGGCGAAGGTTCGGGTGACGCCCTTCGAGGTCACCGTGAGCCGGTGCTGGGCACCGTAGAGCCCGGCGAGCGTCGTCGCCGCCGCCTGGCTGAGAGCGCCGTGAGCGCCGGGGTAGGACGGGTCCGGGGCGGTCGGCAGGAGGGGGGTCCAGTGGGGATCGCCGACGGTGCCCGGGCTGTCGTGCGAGTCACCGAGCCGGATCGCGGTCACGGGCCGCCACACGTGGTAGGCGTACTTGGCGTCGTACATCGCGATCGCGGTGTCGGCGAGGGACAGGTCGAGCCGGGCGAAGACCTTCACCGCTTTCTCCAGGCTCGCGTTCTCGGAGGTGACAAGACCCTGCGCGACCTGGTTCCAGACGTTCCAGACGGGCGCTGCCGCCCAGAACTTCGCGGCCGCGGTCTGATCGGGAGTGCGGGTGGTACTGGTCTTGCTCCCCAGGCTCTTGACCTCGTTCAGGGCGGCGGAGTACTCGGCGGTGCCCACGGCCGGCGGCGCTGCCGGGCGGAACTGGCTTCCGCTCGCCAGCACGAACGGCTTGACCGAGCCCCAGTTGGTGAACACCGGCGCGGGGAAGTCGGGCGGCGTGCGCCGGTAGTCGCCGGGCAGGCCGCCGGGAGTGAACTGCGGCGGCTCGGTCGATGACCCGTCATCGGAGCGCAGACTGATCAGTCGGCGCGCGACCGCTGTTCCCACGCCGATGCCCGCCTGCTTACCGGTGCCGTCAGCGATCGCGGACAACTGGCTCCTCAGCTGCCGGTCCACGCCTGCCCGCTTGGTGGGATACAGGGCGACCAGCACGTCGTGCGCTGCCTGGTCCGCTGCGACGTCCGCACGTGCGCCCTGAGGTGCCGGCACCGAGAACACGTACGGAGGGGCCGCCCGGGTGATCGACACCACCGCGTCGTACTCGGCGGCCTGGAGGATCGCGAAGCTGCGCGTGGGCTGGACGGTGGACGGTTGGGCTTTCGGATCGCCCAGGATGGTGATGAGTTCGCGGTTCCACGCCACGACCGACGCCCCGGACGCGTTGGCGGCGGTGCTCGTGGTCGGTGGCACAGCGGTGATGGCGGTGGAACCGAAGGCCGGGCTGGTGAGTCCGGCCGCCAGCACGGTCCCGGTCAGGGCGGCGAGTGTCTTCTGTTTTCCACACATTTCGGTGGCTCCTTCTCGCTGGTGGCGGGCTGCCCCGGGCAGCTACCGGCCGCGGTCATCTCGGCTCACTCCTTGCGGGACGGGGGGAAGGAGGGGATTCCGAGGATCGGTGCTCGTCAGTTCCACGGGTGCCGGCGGCTGTACGGTTCGGTGCGTAAGCACCTTTTGCGAGATTTCATGGATTAGTGGCATATGCGATGATCGACTTATGCCGTGGAGTCTTCGGAGACGCGGTCCATCGAGTGAGCCGGATCGCTCCGGGGACCGTGTCTCTGGTACGGGGACCATCTCCCGCGCGGACGAGGAACTACTCCGCACCCTGTACGCGGAGCATGCCGGGCCGCTGCTTCACTTCGCCCTGCGACTGACCTCAGGAGACTGGCAATGGGCCGAGGATGTCGTGCAGGAGACACTGCTCCGGGCCTGGCAGCACCCGGCGGCGTTCGACCCCGAGCGCGGACCGGCCCGGGCGTGGCTGTGCACGGTCGCCCGGAACCTGGTCATCGACGCCCACCGGGCCCGCCGGGCCAGACCGACCGAGGTCGACGGGGAGGCGCTGGAACGGCTCGCGGAGCAGACGCCCGGAGAAGACGAAATCGAGCAGACGCTGCAGAGCTGGGCGGTGGCCGAGGCCATCCGGACCCTCTCCCCGGATCACCGGGCCGTGCTGCTGGAGACGTACTACAGAGGCCGGACGATGGTCGAGGCCGCGGAGGTGCTCGGCATTCCGGTGGGGACCGTGAAGTCGCGCACGTACTACGCCTTGAAGGCGCTGCGGCTGGCGCTGCAGGAACGGGGTATCGAGCCGTGACAGCGTCGTGGAGGAGGTGCGGACCATGAACGGCGACCGTGACGCCTTCCGGATGTCCCTGGGCGGATACCTGCTGGGAACGCTGTCCCCGGCGGAGACCGAGCAGGTCCGCGCCCACCTCGCGGAATGCGCCGAGTGCCAGGCCGAGCATGCCGAACTGGCGGGACTGCCCGCGCTACTCGCGAGGGTCAGCGAGGCCGAGGCCGAGGCCGCAGGCGAGGCAGCACCCGTGCCCAGCGAGGAACTGGCCAACCGGTTGGTACAGCGGGCCGCCGCACGCGAACGAGCACGGCCGGAACCTGCGGCCGCTGCCGCGCCGGACATGCCGGGCGTGCCAGGCGTGCCAGGCGTGCCAGGCGTGCCAGGCGTGCCGAAGCGAACCGCGCCAAGCCGGCTCGACCGGCTGCTCCAGCAGGCCGCGTCCCGACGTCGGATCGCCGTGCGGAGGCGACTGGTTGGGGTCGCAGCCGCCGCGACGCTCATCGCTGCGGCAGCGTCGGGCGGTACGTGGCTGGCTACCATCGCGTCCACGAGCAGCCAGGTGGCGCAGCCCGCGCCGACATCACCGGCCCCGGTCCGCACTTTCTCCGGATCCGACCCCACCACCGGCGTGTCCGCCTCGATCGAGGTCTCGCCCGCCGCCTGGGGCAGCGTGCTGCAGATCTCGGCAAAGGGAGCGCCCGCCGGGATCACATGCAGCCTGCAAGCGGTCGGGGTCACGGGCACCACAGCGACCGCCGCCACCTGGCAGGCCGGCGCGTACCCGGGTGGCGCCAAGATTTCCGGGACCGTACCCATGTCCCCAGGAATGATCAGTCACTTCGACATCTACGCCGCCAACGGCCAGAGGCTGCTCACCGTCCCGGCGTGACGCCCCGGCCCGGTCGGCACCTGACCCGGTACTCGACTCCACGACCGACCGGTAAACGCGAAAAGGCCCCACCCGGAAACCGGGTGGGGCCTTTTCTGAATGATTGTTCGGCGGCGTCCTACTCTCCCACAGGGTCCCCCCTGCAGTACCATCGGCGCTGTGAGGCTTAGCTTCCGGGTTCGGAATGTAACCGGGCGTTTCCCTCACGCTATGACCACCGAAACACTATGAAACTGTCAACCGCACCAACCACGATCGGTCGGGGTCGTTGTTTCAGAACAACACAGTGGACGCGAGCAACTGAGGACAAGCCCTCGGCCTATTAGTACCGGTCAACTCCACCCCTTACAGGGCTTCCATATCCGGCCTATCAACCCAGTCGTCTACTGGGAGCCTTACCCTCTCAAGGAGGTGGGAGTGCTCATCTCGAAGCAGGCTTCCCGCTTAGATGCTTTCAGCGGTTATCCCTCCCGAACGTAGCCAACCAGCCATGCCCTTGGCAGGACAACTGGCACACCAGAGGTTCGTCCGTCCCGGTCCTCTCGTACTAGGGACAGCCCTTCTCAACACTCCTACGCGCACAGCGGATAGGGACCGAACTGTCTCACGACGTTCTAAACCCAGCTCGCGTACCGCTTTAATGGGCGAACAGCCCAACCCTTGGGACCTACTCCAGCCCCAGGATGCGACGAGCCGACATCGAGGTGCCAAACCATCCCGTCGATATGGACTCTTGGGGAAGATCAGCCTGTTATCCCCGGGGTACCTTTTATCCGTTGAGCGACGGCGCTTCCACAAGCCACCGCCGGATCACTAGTCCCTACTTTCGTACCTGCTCGACCCGTCAGTCTCACAGTCAAGCTCCCTTGTGCACTTACACTCAACACCTGATTGCCAACCAGGCTGAGGGAACCTTTGGGCGCCTCCGTTACCCTTTAGGAGGCAACCGCCCCAGTTAAACTACCCACCAGACACTGTCCCTGATCCGGATCACGGACCCAGGTTAGACATCCAGCACGACCAGAGTGGTATTTCAACGGCGACTCCACAACAACTGGCGTTGCTGCTTCAAAGTCTCCCACCTATCCTACACAAGCCGAACCGAACACCAATATCAAGCTATAGTAAAGGTCCCGGGGTCTTTCCGTCCTGCTGCGCGAAACGAGCATCTTTACTCGTAATGCAATTTCACCGGGCCTATGGTTGAGACAGTCGAGAAGTCGTTACGCCATTCGTGCAGGTCGGAACTTACCCGACAAGGAATTTCGCTACCTTAGGATGGTTATAGTTACCACCGCCGTTTACTGGCGCTTAAGTTCTCAGCTTCGCCTGGACGAATCCAAGCTAACCGGTCCCCTTAACGTTCCAGCACCGGGCAGGCGTCAGTCCGTATACATCGCCTTACGGCTTCGCACGGACCTGTGTTTTTAGTAAACAGTCGCTTCTCGCTGGTCTCTGCGGCCACCCCCAGCTCAGAGTGCAAGACTCGTCACCAGGAATGGCCCCCCTTCTCCCGAAGTTACGGGGGCATTTTGCCGAGTTCCTTAACCATAGTTCACCCGAACGCCTCGGTATTCTCTACCTGACCACCTGAGTCGGTTTGGGGTACGGGCCGCCATGAAACTCGCTAGAGGCTTTTCTCGACAGCATAGGATCATCCACTTCACCACAATCGGCTCGGCATCAGGTCTCAGCCTTAATCG
>NZ_JBIWPN010000002.1:484806-486257 GCF_044768305.1 Kitasatospora sp. NPDC101155
ATGCTGCAATGACACGACTTCGGTGATGTGCTTGAGCCCCGCTACATTGTCGGCGCGGAATCACTTGACCAGTGAGCTATTACGCACTCTTTCAAGGGTGGCTGCTTCTAAGCCAACCTCCTGGTTGTCTCTGCGACTCCACATCCTTTCCCACTTAGCACACGCTTAGGGACCTTAGTCGGTGTTCTGGGCTGTTTCCCTCTCGACCATGGAGCTTATCCCCCACAGTCTCACTGCCACGCTCTCACTTACCGGCATTCGGAGTTTGGCTAAGGTCAGTAACCCGGTAAGGCCCATCGCCTATCCAGTGCTCTACCTCCGGCAAGAAACACGTGACGCTGCACCTAAATGCATTTCGGGGAGAACCAGCTATCACGGAGTTTGATTGGCCTTTCACCCCTAACCACAGGTCATCCCCCAGGTTTTCAACCCTGGTGGGTTCGGTCCTCCACACGGTCTTACCCGCGCTTCAACCTGCCCATGGCTAGATCACTCCGCTTCGGGTCTTGGGCATGCAACTCAACCGCCCTATTCGGACTCGCTTTCGCTACGGCTACCCCACACGGGTTAACCTCGCTACACACCGCAAACTCGCAGGCTCATTCTTCAAAAGGCACGCAGTCACGGCCCACCAGCAAGCTGATGAACGACGCTCCCACGGCTTGTAGGCACACGGTTTCAGGTACTATTTCACTCCGCTCCCGCGGTACTTTTCACCATTCCCTCACGGTACTATCCGCTATCGGTCACTAGGGAATATTTAGGCTTAGCGGGTGGTCCCGCCAGATTCACACGGGATTTCTCGGGCCCCGTGCTACTTGGGAGATGAGCAAGCAAGCCGTACAGATTTCGTCTACGGGGGTCTTACCCTCTACGCCGGACCTTTCGCATGTCCTTCGACTACCCATACGGTTTCTGACTCGCCCAGCCGCCGGCAGACGACTGAAGCTCATTCCCACAACCCCGCATTGGCAACCCCTGCCGGGTCTCACACCAATACGGTTTAGCCTCATCCAGTTTCGCTCGCCACTACTCCCGGAATCACGGTTGTTTTCTCTTCCTGCGGGTACTGAGATGTTTCACTTCCCCGCGTTCCCTCCACACTGCCTATGTGTTCAGCAGCGGGTGACAGCCCATGACGACTGCCGGGTTTCCCCATTCGGACACCCCCGGATCAAAGCTCGGTTGACAGCTCCCCGGGGCCTATCGCGGCCTCCCACGTCCTTCATCGGTTCCTAGTGCCAAGGCATCCACCGTGCGCCCTTAAAAACTTGGCCACAGATGCTCGCGTCCACTGTGCAGTTCTCAAACAACGACCAGTCACACACCCTCAATGATCCGAAGACCACCTCAAGTGAGGCCGGCAACCTTGAGACAACGACCTCACGGCCGTTCCCTCAGGACCCAACAACGTGCCCGACACAGTCAATCCCAGATCGCGTTCCACGCCG
>NZ_JBIWPN010000003.1:0-136700 GCF_044768305.1 Kitasatospora sp. NPDC101155
GCTTACTCATGTTGCTCCTGGTTCCCACCTGTGACTGCTTCCTCTGGGCTCATACGCCCCAGTGTCCAGGTGTCCAACCAGAGGGTGGAACTTCACACCAGGAGTAAAGGCTCCCGAATGCAGATTCATCGTATCCCGCAGCATGCTCCCGGGTACACGATCCTGGACAACGGCCACGTCGTCCGTAAGCACTCGCTGAGTTGGGTGGCCCGAGGGCTGCTCGGCTACCTGCTGAGCCTGCCGGATGGGGCGCGGGAGGACGTCCGGACGCTCGCTGCGAAGAGTGTGGAGGGGCGGGCGACCGTCGCGCGGGCGCTGCGGGAGCTTGAGGTGGCTGGGCACTACGTTCGGCGCACGCTCCGGGATCCGGTGACGGGGCAGGTTCGGACGGTGGTGTCCGTTCACGAGGTTCCGGTGGTGGGAAAGGCGGTTCACACCGTGCCGCCGCCGCTTCCCGTGTCTCCGGCCGCCGGGGCGCCTGGAGCTGGTTCAGCAGGCGCCGGGAAAGCGGGAAGCCCTTCCAAGGAAGTGGCGGTGAAGGAAGTGGAAGGACCTTCCGTCCGTCCCTCCGAGAAGATGACGGCTGGGATGTCGCTGCTGCTCGAACTCGGGCGCCGGGAACCGCGCATGGCGTTGGCGGGGAAGCCGCTGAGCGATCAGGCCGCCCGAGTTGAGGGTTTGCTCGCGGGTGGGTGGAGCGGGGAGGCGCTGGCGGGGATTCTGGCCGCGCCCTTGCCGGAGAAGGTCACGCACAGCGTGGGGGCGATCCTTGCGGGGCGGTTGGCGAAGGTGCCGCTTGTTCCGGCTCAACGGTGGCAAGGCGATGGGCCACGCCGGCATGAGTGTCCCGGACGTGACGGGATGTGCGGGAGGCCCGTCGCGTTTGCCGGGCAGGTGTGTGGCGCCTGCCCGGCGGGTCAGACCTGAGCGGCGGTCACCAGAAGAAGTTGGGCAGTTCGGTGGCGGGCGGCAGCGGCGCGTCCACCGGGAGGGGGCGGATCTGGATGAAGGCGTGCTCGAACTGGGAGTACGAGAAGCCGTCCAGCCCCGGGGCCACCACCAGGACATTGCCGCCCCGACGCCAGATGCGGTACCGCCATTGGTAGTTGAGTTCCGGGCGTCGGTCGTGCGTGATGTCGTGGTCGGGCGGTCCGAGAATTGCTGTGAACTGGTCGACGACGGCGTCCAGCTGGGCGTCGAAGGTGCCCACGGGCGGGTCGACGATGCTCTGCCAGCCGGGGAGGGTGCCCCAGAAGTCCTCGGTGATCGCCCCGTCCGGGTGGGTGAAGTACTCGTACGCGAAGGGCATGGCGAAGCAGTCGTCGCCGTACACGAAGTGGCCTGCGGGGGTGTTGGCCTTCTGGTCGAGTTCGCCCAGGTAGTCGCCGGTCGAGCGCCAGCCGGCGTCGATCATCGCCTGCCGACTGGCGTCGAAGTCCTCCCAGTCGAGTTCCGCCATCCCCGCGATCTGGGCGGCCAGTTCGGGGCCGACGGGGCAGGTTGCGACGATCCAGGGATCGTCCTCGTACGGGTCCTCGTCGTCTTCGTCGATGTCGAGGGGCTCTTCGGACACTGGGGTGAACTCCCGTTCTGGCTGGCGGTTCGAACGTTCACCCTAGTGCCGGGCCTGCTCAGAGGGTGTCGCGGACCTTGATGTAGCCGCGTTCCACCACGAACTTCTGGTTGGAGTTGGTGGCGCCGCAGGTGTACAGGAAGACGTTGTCGCCGTTGTCACGGTCGGAGCCGACGTCGATGCACATCTCGTCGGCGGTGCCGACGGTCCGTTGCAGGACGAACGAGCCCTCGTGCAGCAGCCAGGTCTGGTTGGCGCGGGCGGCCTGGGAGTACTCGCAGGCCCAGATCCGTACGTTGTCGCCGTTCTCACCGGTGTAGTCGGCGTCGAGGCACATCTCCTGGGCGGTGCCGACGGTGTCGGCGACCTTCACGCGCCCGCCGTCCAGGACGAAGCGCTGGTTGGTGTGGTCGAGGCACTGCCAGATCCGGACGTCGTCGGCGTTGTGGCGGGTGTTGCCGACGTCCAGGCACATGGCGCTGGAGGTCTGGGGCGGGGTGGCGACGTTGAGGGTGCCGTTGTCGATCGTGTAGACCGTGCCGCTGTCGGGACGCATGTAGCGGAAGCTGCCGTTGCCGCGCGGGAGGGTGGTGTTGTCCGGCGCGTACGGGTCGACGGTGACCTGTGGGGAGAAGCGGAAGTAGCCGTTGGACGGCCAGCCGCTGTTGCCGCCGTTGCGGCCGTAGCCGTCGCAGGTGAGGGTGCGGTTTCCGTTGCTGAGGGTGCAGTTGCGCAGGCCGACGTTGTTGCCGGTCCAGGACGCGCCGTCGCCGCTGTACTCGGTGGGGACGGTGGTCTGGGCGGGGAAGGTGGTGTCGCCGGGGGCGGTGAAGACCGCCGTCATGCCGGAGGGCGGGAGCAGACCGGCGCCGCCGGTGTTCTGGTACGTCCACGGCACCGGGCCGGTCTGGCCGGGGCCGATGGTGACGCTGGTGGGGACGTCGCGGCCGATGAAGGTGACGGCCTCGGCGGGGGAGGCGAGGGCGGCGGCGAGGGTGAGGGCCGTCGCGGCGACGGTGGTGGTGCGGGCGAGGGTTCGGGTCACGGTCGCGATGATCGTGGACGAACGGGAGGGGCGAGGGAGTGCGGCGCGCAAGCGCGACGGCGGTTCACCCGGCTGGCGGCGGCCGGAAGTCGACCGGCGCGTCGAAGGCCGCACGCCGCGTGGTGCGGCGCAGCGCGCGCAGGACGGGCGTGCCGAGGGTGAGGCACAGGACGACCGTGAGGGCCGCGCGTGGCAGGTCCCAACCCAGCGACGTGGTCAGGCAGTAGGCGGCGAAGCGGACCAGGTTGGCGGGCAGCGGGTCGCCGGGGACGAAGGAGATGGACCCGGCCAGCCCTCCGATGTACGGCCAGCCCTGGAGGTTCATGATCGTGCCGTACAACACGGACGACAGCGCGCCGTAAACAGCCAGCACCAGCAGTTCGCGGCGGCCGCGCAGTGTGGCAGCGCCCGGCAGCAGCCCCGCGCCGAGGCAGACCCAGCCCATCGCGAGCATCTGGAACGGCAGCCACGGCCCCACCCCGCCCGTGAGCAGCGCCGAGGCGAACATCGACAGCGAGCCCAGCACGAAGCCGAAGCCCGGTCCCAGCACCCGCCCCGACAGCACCATCAGGAAGAACATCGGCTCCAGCCCCGCCGTCCCCGCGCCGAGCGGCCGGAGCGCGGCGCCGGCCGCCGCCAACACCCCCAGCAGCGCAACCGACTTGGCGTCCAGCCCCGGTGCCCCACCACCCGCCGACCGCCCCTCGGAGATCTGGGCGATCACGACGGCGAGCAACAACGGCAGCAGCAAGGCGAACAGCCAAGGGGCGTCGGCGGAGTGGCCGACCAGGGCCGACTTGGTGGAGGCGAGCAGCGGCCAGCCGAAGGCCGTCACGCCGACGAAGGACACCAGCAGCAGCGCCGTGACCGACCGGCGCCCGAGCGGAACAGGACGGCTGCTCATGCGCTCAGTGCCTCCGCGACCTGCTGGACGGTGAGCCACGGCCCGGGTGCCAGCACCTTGGCCACCTGCGGCGCGAAGGCCGGCGAGGAGACCACCACCTCCGCCGTCGGGCCGTCCGCGACGATCTCGCCCTCGGCCAGGATCACGGTCCGGTGCGCCAGTTCGGCGGCCAGCTCGACGTCGTGCGTGGCCAGCAGCACGGCGTGGCCCTCCGCTGCCAGGTCGCGCAGGATCTCCACCAGCCGGGCCTTGGCCGCGTAGTCCAGGCCGCGGGTCGGCTCGTCCAGGAGCAGCAGCGGGGGCCGGGCGGTGAGCACCACGGCGAGGGCGAGGGTGAGGCGTTGGCCTTCGGAGAGGTCGCGGGGGTGGGTGGTGTCGGCGATGCCGGGCAGCAGGCGTTCGACCAGGGCGCGACACGAACCCGTGGCCGCGCCCGCGTCCGCGTCCGCGGCGGCGCACTCGGCGGTGACGCTCTCGCCGTACAGGAGGTCGCGCGGGTCCTGGGGGACCAGGCCGACCTGGCGGATCAGTTCGGCGGGGCGGGTGCGGTGCGGGGTGCGGCCGCCGACGGTGACGCTGCCGGAGGCGGGGGTGTGCAGGCCGACCAGGCTGCCGAGCAGGGTGGACTTGCCGGCGCCGTTGCGGCCCATCAGGGCGGTGATCTCGCCGGGGTGCAGCGCGAGGTCCACTCCGCGCAGGGCCTGCACCGGGCCGCGTCGGACGGCGAGGCGCTCGGAGACGGCGACCGGCGCACCGTCCGGAACGGCGCCCGCGGCGGGCACCCGGCCGTCCAGCTCGGTGCGCAACGCAGCCGCCTTGCGGCGCGCGTCGCGCACGGACAGCGGCAGCGGCCGCCAGCCCGCGAGCCGGCCGAGGCCGACCACCGGCGGGTGCACCGGCGAGTGCGCCATCACCTCGGCCGGTTCGCCCAGCACCGGGGGCGCGCCCGGGGTCAGCAGCAGCACCTGGTCGGCGTACTGGACGACCCGCTCCAGCCGGTGTTCGGCCATCAGCACGGTGGTGCCGAGGTCGTGCACCAGCCGCTGGAGGACGGCGAGCACCTCCTCGGCCGCGCCCGGGTCGAGGGCCGAGGTGGGCTCGTCCAGGACCAGCACGCGCGGGTGGACGGTGAGCACCGAGCCGATCGCGACGCGCTGCTGCTGGCCGCCGGAGAGCGAGCCCAGCGCCCGGTCGCGCAGGTCGGCGAGGCCGAGCAGGTCGAGGGTCTCCTCGACCCGGCGCCGCATGACGTCGCTCGGCAGACCCAAGGACTCCATGCCGTAGGCGAGTTCGTCCTCCACGGTGTCGGTGACGAACTGCGCCGACGGGTCCTGGCCGACGGTGCCGACCAGGTCGGCGAGGTCGCGCGGGCGGTGCTCGCGGGTCTCCCGGCCGCCGACGGTGACCCGGCCGTGCAGCACGCCGCCGGTGAAGTGCGGCACCAGGCCGCTGACCGTCCCCAGCAGGGTGGACTTGCCGGAGCCCGACGGGCCGACCAGCAGGCAGAGTTCGCCCTCGGGGACGGTGAGGTCGACGTCGTTCAGAACGGGCGCCGCGGAGTCCGCGTACCGTACGGAGACCTGCTCGAAGGTGATCACGAAGCCCTCCGGGGCGGAGTCGGGGCGGCGAACGCCGGTACCAGGCCGAGGAGTACGGCCAGGACGGCGGCCAGCGGCAGCGCGGGGACGGTCGGCGGGACGACGGTGGGGGCGAAGGCGGCCGGGTCCTGGGTGGCCAGGTAGGTGGTGAGGGCCGCCACGGTGGCGCCGGATCCCGCCGTCAGCCACTCGGGAACGGCCCAAGGATCGGGCCGGTAGCGGGTTCTGACGGATCGCCGGTTGCCGAGCAGCAGCCCGGCGAAGGCGGCGGCCAGGCCGAGCAGGAGGACGGGCAGCGCCCAGCCGGTGCCCCCGGCGGTGAGCAGCCCGTACGCGGCCAGGCAGACCCCGAGCAGTCCGGCCAGGGTGAGCGCGGCGGTGGCCCGGGCGAGCGGGCGCGGGACGTCGGCGGTGCGGCCGAAGCCTCGGGTGTCCATCGCCGCCGCGAGGGCGATGGACCGCTCCAACGCGCCCTCCAGGACGGGGAGTCCGACGCTCAGCACGGCCGCGATGCCCTTGTCGGTGCGGCCGCGCAGGCGCCGGGCGGCGCGCAGCCGGCGGACGTCGGCGACCAGGTTGGGTGCGAAGGTCATCGCCACCACCACGGCCACGCCCGCCTCGTAGAGCGCGCCGGGCAGGGCGCGCAGGAGACGGGCCGGACTGGCGAGGGAGTTGGCGGCGCCGACGCAGACCAGCAGGGTGGCCAGCCGCAGCCCGTCGTACAGCGCGGCGATCAGGCCCTCGACGGTGACCCGCCCGCCGATCCGCACACCCTGCGCCCAGGCGGGGAGCGGGACTTCGGGCAGGGTGAGCAGCACGTGGGTGCCGGGGATCGGCGAGCCGAGCAGGACGGCGAAGACCAGGCGGATGCCCAGCACCAGCAGGCCGAGCCGCAGGAACGCCCCGTACGAGCGCGACCAGGGCGCATCGCCGCGCCGCGCCGCGACCACGTAACCGGCGGTCGCCGCGAGCAGCAGCAGGATCGCCGGGTTGGTGGTGCGGGTCGCCGCCGCGCCCAGCCCGAGCGCCCACAACCACCAGGCCCCGGGGTGCAGTTGGCGGGGGCCGGTGGGCGGTCGGGTGCGGCGGGCGGTGCTGCTCACGGATTCTGTCCTGGGAGACGGGGGCAGGAGGCGGGGCCAGGCGGCGGGTCGGAGGACGGGGTCAGGAGGCGGGGCCAGGCGGCGGGTCGGAGGACGGGGTCAGGAGCCGAGGTCGGGAGCCGAGGCCGGGAGCCCAGGCCAGGGGCCGGGCGAGGTGGTCAGGGGTTGCGGCGGCGGCGCGCCTGCCAGACGGCGCCCCCGGCGAGGACGGCGACCAGCGCGCCGCCCGCGACCAGGCCGATGTCCGGGCCGCTGCCGTCACTGCTGCCGCCGCCGCTCTGCGGGGCGGCCTTGGCGGTGTTGTCCGGCGGCGCGGCGGCCGCGCCCAACTGCTCGGCGCACCCCGCCTTCGGATAGCCGGCGATGGCGCACAGCAGCCCGTTGCTGTCGTACCGCAGCGGCGGCGCGACGGCGGCCAGCACCTCGGCCGAGCTGGCGCGCGGCGCGACGCTGGCGCACGTCGTCCGCTGCTCGGGCGGCTGCGCGGCGGAGGCCCCGGCGTCCTCGGCGGTCCCGAAGTCCAGCACGACGGCCACCCGCTTGCGGCCGTCCTGGGCGGGGGTGTTCGCGCAGATCGCGTCGAAGCGCGCCTGCGCGCGGGGCTTCGCGGCGTCCTGCCCGCCGTCGGGGCTGACGGCGAACCGCCAGCCGTCGACGGCGCCGTCCGGCGGCACGGCGATCGCGGGCCCCTGCTGCTGGTACGTCCACGCCCCGCCGTCGGCCCCGCGCCAGAACGACCAGTACCGGTATCCGGAGGCGGCGTGCGCGGGCGCGGCGCCGGCGGTCAGCAGCAGCGTTCCGAGCAGCAGCGTTCCGAGCAGCGCGAGAAGGACGGCCGACGGCCGCCGCCCGCCGACCGGGAGGCCGTGAACCACCGGGCGCATCAGAGGTTGGGGTTGCGCTTGCGCTGGAGGCTGAGCAGCAGGCCGCCGCCGATGCCGACGAGCAGGCCGACGATGATCAGCCAGAACTGGCCGAAGCCGTCGCTCTTCTTCTTCGCCGGAGTGGCCTCCGTGGTGGCGGCGGCCTTGGGGGCCGGGCCGAGGGCGGTGAGCTGGCCGGTGAGGTCGGCGGTGTCGCGGTGGGTGGCCTGGGCGACCATGAGGAGGGTGGCGGTGGCGGCGGCGTCGGTGCCGTTCTTGGTCCAGGTGGCGCCCTGTCCCTCAAGCCAGTCGACGGCCTCGGAGGCCTGCTCGGGGTGGCCGCTCTGGGTGAGGGCGAGCGCGGCCCAGGCGGTCGCGGTGTAGTCGGGCTTGGGCTCGGCGCCCGGCATGGTGAGGGTGAGGTGCTGGGCGCCCGCCGACAGCTGGGCGGTGAGGTAGGCGCCGACGGCCTCGCCGGCCTCGGCGTGCGGGACGGCGGTGGGCGCGGAGCCGTCGGCGCAGGCGAGGGGCTTGGGCGTCGAGTCGGCGCGCACCGAGGCGGTGACCGGCAGGTGCCCGCCGGCGGCGGCGAGCGCGGCCTGGGCGGTGGCCAGGGTGTTGGGGGCGAGGGTGCCGGCGGCCGGGTCCGGCTGGAAGGCGAAGGCGCCGCGCTGGTCGGCGGGGGCGGTGCAGCCGAGCTGGAAGTGGGCGAGGCCGTCGAAGGCGTTCTTCCCGGCCGCGCCCCCGCTGCCCGCCTTGGCGACGCTCGCCGGGTCGGTCCTGGCCGCGAACAGCGCGTTGACGGCGAGGCCGGTGGAGTTGGCGTCGCCCGGGCTGCCGGGGTTGTAGGGCCAGCTGCCGTCGGCGTTCTGGTTGGCCTTGAGCCACTGCACGCCCTTGTCGACGGCCGGCTGGTGCCCGCCGAGGGCCACCAGCGCCTGGATGGCGACGGCGGTGGCGTTGCTGTCCTCGGTCTTGGCGTCGCAGGCCGCGCCGGCCGCCCGGTAGGAGGGCCAGCCGCCGTCCTCGCACTGCTGCCCGGTGAGCCACGCGACGGCGGAGTCGGCCGGGGTGACCTTGGCGGCCGACAGCGCGGTCAGCGCCAGTGACTGCCGCCAGACGCCGTCGTACGTCGGGTCGCTCTTGCCGTAGAGGCCGTCCGGGACGGCCGGAGCCGCCGGAGCGGCCGGGGCCGCCGGGGTGGTCGGGCCGTCGGAGGGCGAGGGGCTGTCGGCGAGGGCCGGTCCGGCGGCGACGCCGGCGAGCAGCGCGGCGGACAGGGCGGCGGCGCCCAGTCGGGCGGCGTTCAGCATGGTGCGGGTGTGCCTTTCGGTGAGCGGTGGTGGCCCGGGCGGGGGCCGTTCCGTAGTCCTCGACGGGTGCCGGGCGCGGGCGCGCCCGGTCTGGCCGCTCGCCCCTCCCCGGGTGCTCCGACTCGTCCGGGCCGCGCGGTGCGGCGGCCGGGCTCACGGTTGCGGGGTCAGCGCCGGATTCACACCGGCTTCCCCCGGGGGAGGAGCGGGATGGAGTTGTGGTGCCCGTCGACTCTAGCCGCCGGGCCGGGCCGGACCGGCCCCCGGCAGCAGGAACAGGTTCCAGTCCGCGCGGGCTCAGGCCAGCGTCAGCAGCCGGGCCGCCGTGTGCAGGTCGGCCCGCACCTCGGCGATCGAGGCGCGCCCGGAGAGCCAGGCGACCAGGGCCGCGTGCCAGGTGTGCTCGATCACCCGGACGGCCGCCCGCTGACCCTCGCTGGGCGGCGCGGACTGGCCGATCGCGTCCAGGATGAGCTGACCGGTGGCCGCGCTGATCCGGTCCACCTCGGCCCCGACCGAGCGGTCGGCGAAGCACATCGAGCGGACCATCGCCTCGGCCAGCAGCGGTTCGCGCTGCAGCGCGTGGAAGGCCCGGGTGAGCGCGTCGGCGACCCGCAGGGCCGGCTCCTGGTCGGTCGGCGGGTGTCGCCGGATGTGCTCCTGGAGGTCCTGCAGCTGCTCCAGCATGACCGCGACCAGCAGGTGAACCTTGGACGGGAAGTACCGGTACAGCGTCCCGAGGGCGACCTGCGCGCTCTCCGCGACCTCCCTCATCTGCACCGCCTCGTACCCGCCGCGGGCGGCCAGCGCGGTGGCGGCGCGCAGGATCCGGCGGCGCCGCTCGGCCTGGCGCGCGGTCAGCGGCGGCTCGCCCGAGGACGCGGGGGTGGGGCTCACGGACGTGGTCGGCGACGGCAAGTGTGCTCCCGGGGGCGCGTGGGTGGCGGCGTGCTCCAGAACGGGTCGACACGAAGTCGACTCGAAGTCGACCCGCGGCCGGTCGGTCGGGCCGGCGTGGCGGGAATCACCAGCCCTGGCTCCTGAGCGAAAGCTACGGGCCGGTATCTTCGAGGTCTCTCATTGTTCACACGGTCGATGAAGAGTTCCACAGCCACTGAAACCTGATCTACTTTAGCGACCGGCAGCACCAGTAGCACCGATAGCAGCCAGAGATGAGGGCCGAGGATGACCGCGCAGCCGCTGCGGATTGCCCTGCTGTCATACCGCGGGGACCCGTTCTGCGGCGGTCAGGGCGTGTACGTACGGCACCTCTCCCGTGAGCTGGCCAGACTCGGCCACCACGTGGACGTGATCGGCGCCCAGCCCTACCCCGTACTGGACGAGGTCGACGGGCCCGGTTCGGTGCGCCTGGTCGAGCTGCCCAGCCTGGACCTCTACCGCGCCGACGACCCCTTCCGCACGCCCGCCCGCGGCGAGTTCCGCGGGCCGGTGGACATGCTGGAGTTCGCCACCATGCGCACCGGCGGCTTCCCCGAGCCGCTCACCTTCTCGCTGCGCGCCCGCCAGTACCTGGCCCGGCACAAGGGCCGCTACGACGTGGTGCACGACAACCAGACCCTCGGCTACGGCCTGCTGGGCCTGGCCCGGCACGGCTTCCCGCTGGTCACCACGATCCACCACCCGATCACCGTGGACCGGCAGTTGGAGCTGGACGCGGCCACCACCCGGCTGAAGCGGCTGTCGCTGCGCCGCTGGTACGCCTTCACCCGGATGCAGCGCCGGGTCGCCGCCCGGCTGGACCACGTGATCACCGTCTCCGGCTCCTCGCAGCGCGAGATCGCCGAGCACCTGGGCGCCGCCCCCGGCGCGATCTCGGTGGTCCCGATCGGCGCCGACACCCGGCTCTGGTCGCCCTCGGCGGAGGTCGAGCGGGTCCCCGGCCGGATCGTCACCACCTCCAGCGCGGACGTGCCGCTCAAGGGCCTGGTCTTCCTGGTCGAGGCGCTGGCCAAGGTCCGCACCGAGCGCGACGCGCACCTGGTGGTGGTCGGCAAGCCGCAGAAGGACGACGGACCGGTGGCCGAGGCGGTGCGCCGCTTCGGGCTGGGGGAGCACATCGAGTTCCGCACCGGCCTGAGCGACGAGGAGCTCGTCGACCTGTACCGCTCGGCCGAGGTGGCCTGCGTCCCGTCGCTGTACGAGGGCTTCTCGCTGCCCGCCGCCGAGGCGATGGCCACCGGCACCCCGCTGGTCGCCACCACCGGCGGGGCGATCCCCGAGGTGGCCGGGCCGGACGGCGTGACCTGCCTGGCCGTGCCGCCGGGGGAGGCGGACGTGCTGGCCGCCGCGCTCGGCCGGCTGCTGGACGACCCGCGGCTGCGCGCCGAACTCGGCGCGGCCGGGCGGGAGCGGGTACTGGCCCGGTTCACCTGGGCGCGGGCCGCCGAGCTGACCGCCGAGGCGTACCGTGCGGCGATCGCCACCGGTGTCGGCGCCCGGGCCCGCTCCGGGCCCGGCTGGCGGTACGTGCCCTGAGTGACGTGCTCTTGAGCGACGCGCCCCGAGCGGCGCGCTCTTGACCGACGCGCCCCGAGCGGCGCGCTCTTGACCGACGCGCCCCGGGACACCGGGCGAGTGGTGGCCTGACGAAGCGTCAAGAACGCTTGTTAGCAATAGGAATGGGAGCCCTGCAGTGCTGACCGTCGATTTCTCGCGCTTCCCGCTCGCCCCCGGCGACCGGGTGCTCGACCTGGGCTGCGGCGGGGGCCGGCACGCGTTCGAGTGCTACCGCCGCGGCGCCAACGTGATCGCCCTCGACCAGAACGCCGAGGAGATCGCCGAGGTCAAGAAGTGGTTCGCCGCGATGGAGCTGGCCGGTGAGGCCCCCGAGGGCGCCTCGGCCGTCGCGATGGAGGGCAACGCGCTGGCGCTGCCGTTCGAGGACGAGTACTTCGACAAGATCATCATCTCCGAGGTGATGGAGCACATACCCGACGACAAGGGCGTGCTCAACGAGATGTTCCGGGTCCTCAAGCCGGGCGGCCTGCTCGCCGTCACCGTGCCGCGCTGGCTGCCGGAGAAGATCTGCTGGGCGCTGTCCGACGAGTACCACGAGGTCGAGGGCGGCCACATCCGGATCTACCGGGGCGACGAGCTGCTCGGCAAGCTCAAGGACGCCGGCCTGGAGCCGTACGGCACCCACCACGCGCACGCGCTCCACTCGCCGTACTGGTGGATCAAGTGCGCGGTCGGCGTGGACAACGACAAGGCGCTGCCGGTCAAGGCGTACCACCAGCTGCTGGTCTGGGACATCGTCGGAACCCCGGTGATCAGCACCCTCACCAAGGCCGCCGAGAAGGCGCTCAACCCGGTCATCGGCAAGAGCTTCGTGGCGTACGCCTCCAAGCCCAACCGCGTCGAGTCCGGCCGGGCGGGCGCATGACCGCCGCCGTCCCCGAGGTGCTGCTGCTCGACGGGGTGCTGGACGCCGAGCAGGCGGCCGGCACCGTCCGCAGCATCCTGGCCGAGCAGCGCCCCGACGGCGCCATACCGTGGTTCGCCGGCCACCACCTCGACCCCTGGGACCACACCGAGGCCGCGATGGCCCTCGACACCGCCGGCGAGCACGCCGCCGCCGAGGCCGCCTACCGCTGGCTGGCCGCCCAGCAGAACCCGGACGGCTCCTGGTACGCCGCGTACACCGACGGCGTGGTCACCGACCGCGCCAAGGAGAGCAACTTCTGCGCGTACATCGCGGTCGGGGTCTGGCATCACCACCTCAGCACCGGCGACGACGCCTTCCTGGAGTGGATCTGGCCGGTGGTCCGGCGGGCCCTGGACTTCATCGTCGGCCTGCGGCTGCCCGGCGGCCCGATCGCCTGGCGGGTCGACGAGGACGGCGCCGCCACCGACGAGGCGCTGCTCACCGGCTCGTCCAGCATCCTGCACGCGCTGCGTTGCGGCCTGGCCGTCGCCGACTACCTGGAGGAGCCCCAGCCCGACTGGGAGCTCGCGGCCGGGCGGCTGCGGCACGCCATCACTCACCACCCCGAGCGGTTCCTCGACAAGGGCCGCTACTCGATGGACTGGTACTACCCGGTGCTCGGCACCGGCCTGCGCGGCGACGCGGCGGTGGCCCGGATCGAGCGGGACTGGGACCGCTTCGTCGTCCCGGGCCTCGGCGTGCGCTGCGTCAGCGACCGCCCGTGGGTGACCGGCGGCGAGAGCGCCGAACTGGCCCTCGCGCTCTGGGCGATCGGGGAGTCCGACCGTGCGGTGGACATCCTGCGGTGGATCCAGAAGCACCTGCGGCACGAGGACGGCTCGTACTGGACCGGGTACGTCTTCGAGGACGACGCGATCTGGCCCGAGGAGCGCACCACCTGGACGGCCGGGGCGCTGCTGCTCGCGGTCGCCGCGCTCGGCGGGGACCCGGCGACGGTCACGGTGTTCGGCGGGGACCAGCTGCCGGCCGGGCTGGTGGTCCAGGACTGCTGCTGAGGGCGCGGACCGTGGTCGTCGACCGAGTCCGTCAGCTGAGGACGTGAACGCGGAAGGGGCGGGACCGGTGGATCCGGTCCCGCCCCTTCCGCGTACGTGGCGGGCGTCAGCCGCGCTGAAGGTTCGAGGTGTCGGTCAGCAGGCCCTGGGTGCCGTCCGGCAGCTGCGCGACCAGCGCGGCGCCGCGCTGCTCGACGGCCAGGTACCAGGTGCCCGGAACGACCTCGCCGACCGGGGCACCGGCCGGGTTGTCCTTCGGGGCCAGCTGGCGCGGGGCCGGGACGGCGAACCAGTACGGCTGGAAGTCCGCCGCCGGGGCGGCCGGCTGCTGGGCGGCCGGGGTCGGCTGCGGGGCCGGGACGGCGGCGTCCTGCGGCTGACCGGCCACCGGCTGACCGGGCTGACCCGGCAGCGGCTGACCGGCGTCCGGGTAGCCGTAACCGCCGGCCGGCTGGCCGCCGAAGGCCGGGTCGTGGCCCTGGGCCGGGTAGCCGTACTGGCCGGGCTGACCGGGCGCACCCGGGTGACCGGGCTGGCCCGGCATCGGGTAGCCGCCCTGGTACGGGACGGCCGGACGGTCGGTGACCAGTGGGGCCTTCAGCGCGGGCACCAGCGGGCTCGCGGCGGCCGCACCGGCCAGCACGATCAGCGAGATGAGGCCGAGCCAGGCGCCGAAGCCGTGGCTGATGCCGGCGCCGTCGTAGCCTCCGCCCAGCGCCCAGATCGAGGTCCACAGCGCGCAGACGGCGAACGCGATGCCCCACTGGTCCAGCCGCAGACCGAGCACCTGGCGGTTGGTGGCGGCGGGGCCCTGGAAGCGCTGCACCAGGATCAGCACTGCGGCGACGATGCCCAGCAGGTAGATCGACGGCAGGATGGGGAACAGCTGGGTGCTCCACGCGTTCTGCGAGGCGTTTCCGCAGAACCGGCCGCTGCAGTCCACGGTCCAGTAGGGCAGGAAGGAGGCGATGAAGAGCAGGACGGCTCCGCCTGCGACGGCGGCGTCTCCCCTGGTGAGAGCGCGCAGATTCACTAACGTTCCCCTCGTTGACGTTTCGTGGACGGTGATTCGTGCGGTCGGGCTGACCGGCCGAAACTCCCGAACGGACCAGAAGCCTAGGGCCAACCGTCCTGCCGGTGCACGGCGGGACCGGGAATGGGTCGAAGTCGTTGCAAACCGTGCGGGTCCGGCGGAGCGTCGTCCACCAGACCTGCCCGCCCCAACTCCCTTGCCGGGCCCGCTCAGTGCGCGGTCAGGAATGCGGCCAGCGCGTCGGCGATCCCCTGGGCCGCCTGCTGGCGCCACTGAGGGTCCGTCATCCGCCGGGCGTCCGCGGAGTTGCGCATGTTACCGCACTCGATGAACACCTTGGGGACCGCGGAGAGGTTGAGGCCGCCCAGGTCGGAGCGGGTGTCCAGGCCCTGGTCGGCGATGTAGTCGGCGTACGGCTCGCCGGTCGCGGCGTGGAAGTGGTCGCGCAGCAGCAGACCGAGCCGGTGCGAGGGCTCGACGATCGCGGAGTTGTCCGCCTTACCGGCGACCACCTTGGCGGGCATGATCACGTGGAAGCCGCTGCCGCTCGCCGGGCCGCCGTCGCCGTGCACCGAGACCGCGACGTCGGCGTGCGCGTCGGCACCCGCCCTCGCCCGCTCGTCGACGCACGGGCCCCAGGCGCGGTCGCCGTCCTGCACCAGCACCACCTTGGCGCCCCGGGCGGTCAGCAGGGCGCGGGCCCGGCGGGAGACGTCCAGGGTGTAGTCGGCCTCGGTGTAGCCGGAGTTGGTCTCGGTGCCGGTGGTGTCGCACTCCTTGTGGGCGTTGCCGATGTCCACCTGGCGGTTGATCTCGGTGGGGTGGGAGAAGTTGCCGGGGTTGTGGCCGGGGTCCAGCACGATGGTGCGGCCGGTCAGGTCGGCGGTGCCTTCGGGGGGTGCGGTGGGGCTCGCGGACGGTGTGCCGGAGGGCGCGGGTGTTTCCGTGGGAGTCGCCGTCCCGGTGGGCGTGCCGCTGGTCGGCGGGGCCTCGGGGGTGGCGGGGGCCGTGGTGGCGGACCGGACGGCGCCGGGCGGCGCGGCCGTGGCACCCGCCGGGGCGGAGTCGTCCAGGGCCCGCCAGCCCAACCAGCCCGCCGCGCAGAGCGGGACGACCGCGGCCACCACCGTGGTGGCGCGCAGCAGGGCGGAACGGCGGCGGGGCGGTGGGGAGGTGGGGCCGGTCACGGGTGGGTCAGATCCTGTCCTGGGTCCGTGCGGTGAGGCCGTAGCCGCCCGCGATCGGGTTCCACTTGGTCATGAAGTCCGTCTTCGCCTGGGTGGCCTGCGGGTTGAGCTCGTCCGCGTGCGTCTTGTCCGCGGTGGTCGGGGCCTTGCCGGAGCAGCCCTGCTTGGCGACGGCGCGCGCCCAGCTCGCGTACGCCCGGTCGATGTCGGCGGACAGCTGCCAGGCGGACTTCAGCGAGTTCACCGCGTCCGCGCCGCCCGGCACGTCCGTCATGCTCAGCTTGGCGAGCTTGGTCAGCAGCCCGTCGCGCTGCTTGGCGCCGTTGTCGAAGGTCTGGGCCGCGCTCTCGATGTCGGCCTTGGACGGGCAGCTGCTCACCTTGGCGACGGCGCTGCCGATCGGGGCCTTGGCGTTCTCGCCCTCGCTGAGCAGGCCGTCCAGCGCCTGCGCCTGGGACTGGGCGTTGGGGCCGGGGCCGGTCGCGGTCGGGGACGGGGTCCCGTCGGCCGGGGTGCTCGGGGCGGTGCCCGGCGCGGCGTCCGTCCCGGTCGGCGCCGGGGCGGGCTGCGGGTTGCCGGAGCCGGTCGCGGGGGCGGCCGTCGGGGCGGGCGCGGCCTGGCCGCTCCTGTCGTCGCCGCCCTGGGTCGCGTACAGCAGGCCGCCGCCGACCGCCAGCACCAGGAGCAGCGCGAAGCCGATCAGCAGCGGGGCCTTGCCCTTGCCCGGGCGCTCCCGCTCCTGCTCGTCGTCGACCGGGTAGTGGGTCGGGTAGTCCGGCTGGGCCCCGTACGGGGACTGCGGCGGCGCGGCCGCCGGGGGCGGCGGCGGGTAGACGTAGCCGGGGCCGGGGGTCGTCGGCGCTCCCTGCGGGCCCCGGTCCTGCGGGGTCGCGTGGGAGGGGAACGGCGTGGCGGCGGGCGGGGGCGGGCCGAAGCCGGGCGCGGTGGCCAGGTACGGGCGGGCGCCCAGCGGCGGGCCCTGGTCACCGACGGCGCCCGCGGTGGGGGGCGGGGCGACCGGGCCGGGCGCCGGGGGTTGTGCGCCGGGGGCGGGCGGGGCCGGCTGGGCGCTCTGGGTGGGCGGGGCCGACTGGGCGGCGGGTGCGGGCTCGGCGTCCTGCCGCTGCGGATTGCGGACCCAGCCGCCCGCGCCGCCGCGCGCGGTCGGGTCCCAGACCGCCGGAGCGGTGTTCTGCTGGTCCGTCATGTGCCGCTGGCCCCCACGGTCCGCCGATGCTCTGCCTGGTCCTGTTGCCTCGTGTGCTGCCTGGTGCTGCCCGGTGCAGCCGCCTGGTGCTGCGCGGACACCGTACCGTTCGAACCCCCGGCCGACAGCCCCGGCACGACGTTAGAGCATCCGTACCGGGCCGCGGGCGCGATCAGCTCAGGCGGCGGCGCGGCGCAGGACGCGCAGCGAGCCGGTCACCGAGACCTCCTCGAAGCCCTCGGCCAGCGCCCGCAGGTACACCCGGTACGGGGCCTGGCCGCCGTCCGCAGGGTCCGGGAACACGTCGTGCACGACCAGCAGGCCCTCCGGCGCCAGGTGCGGCACCCAGCCCTCGTAGTCGCCGGTGGCGTGCTCGTCGGTGTGTCCGCCGTCGATGAACACCAGGCCCAGTGGCCGGCCCCACAGCGCGGCGATCCGCGGCGAGCGGCCGACCAGCGCGACCACGTGGTCCTCCAGCCCGGCGGCGTGCAGGGTGCGGCGGAACCGGGGCAGGGTGTCCATCAGCCCGACCTCCGGATCCACCAGGGTCGTGTCGTGGTACTCCCAGCCGGGTTGCTGCTCCTCCGAGCCGCGGTGGTGGTCCACGGTCAGCGCGACGGTTCCGGCCTCGCGGGCCGCCGCGGCCAGCAGGATCGCCGAGCGGCCGCAGTAGGTGCCGATCTCCAGCACCGGCAGCCCGGTGAGCCGGGCCGCGGCCACCGCCGCCGCGTACAGCGCGAGGCCCTCGTCCACCGGCATGAACCCGGTGGCCGCTTCGAACGCCGCCAGCACCTCGGGCGCCGGGCGGGCGCTCTCCAGCAGGTCGGACATGCGGTGCTCCTCGGGTTCGGTACGGCTTCGGTACGGCGGACGGACGTGCTCGGACCCTACTCGACGGTAGTGGCGGGCGAGAGCGGGGGCCGGGCGGCGGTCGGTCGGGCCTCGGCGCGCTCGACCAGGGCGATCCGCGGGTGGGTCGGCGGGTGGGAGGCGTCCGTGTGCCCACTGCCTGTTCTGGAACGCGTTCTAGTCCAGCCCGGCCGCCCGTGCCAGAATCGGGCCGATCGTCGTTCGGGGCGAGTCGTTCGGAACGAGTCGTTCGGAACGAGTCGTCAGATCGAGTTGGTCAGACCGAGGCACACGAGGCACACCGGGAGCAGCCCCATGCGCGCAGCCGTCCTGCACAAGACCGGCCAGGACACCCTCGACGTCCGCGAGGACGTCACGACGGTCGGCTTCGGACCGGGCACCGTGCGGGTCCGGATGCGCGCCGCCAGCCTGTGCCACTCCGACCTCTCCGCGATGAGCGGTGTTCTGCCGCAGCCCGCGCCGTTCGTCCCCGGGCACGAGGGCGCCGGGGACGTCGTCGAGGTCGGCGAGGGTGTCACCGGCGTCGCGCCCGGGGACCGCGTGGTGCTCTGCTGGATGGCCCCCTGCGGCCGCTGCGCCCACTGCGAGCAGGGCCGCGGCCACCTGTGCGTCGCCAGCCTGCGGCGGCTCGGCGCCCCCGGCTTCCGGCTGGCGCAGGACGGTACGGAGGCCTCCGGCTTCTACGGCACCGGGGCCTTCGCCGAGGAGGTCGTGGTCGCCGCCGACGCCGTGATCAAGGTGCCGGCCGACCTGCCGTACGAGGCCGCCGCGCTGATCGGCTGCGGGGTGACCACGGGCATCGGCGCCGCGGTCAACACCGCGAAGGTCGAGCCCGGCGCCTCCGTCGCCGTGATCGGCGCGGGCGGCGTCGGAGTGGCCACCGTCCAGGGCGCCCGGGTCTGCGGCGCCGCCCGGATCACCGTCGTCGACCCGGTCGTCTCGCGCCGCGAACGCGCGCTCGCCTTCGGTGCCACCGAGGCGATCGCGCCGGAGGAGCTGAAGGCCGTCGCCAAGGGCCTGCCGGGCGGCGGCTTCGACTACGTCTTCGAGGCGGTCGGCCGCTCCGCCACCGTCCGGGCCGGCTACGACGCGGCCCGGCGCGGCGGCGCCCTGGTCGTCATCGGGGCGGGCGCGCAGGACGACCGCGCGCAGTTCACCATGGGCGAGCTGTTCTTCAACGAGAAGCGACTGCTGCCCTCGCTGTACGGCGGGGCGCCGGTCGCCCGCACCATCGGGCTGATCGTGGACCTCTGGCGGGCCGGGCGGATCGACCTCGACGGGATGATCACGCACCGGGTCGGGCTGGCGGACGTGAACGAGGCGATCGCGCAGATGCGCAGCGGCGAGGCGCTGCGGACGGTGGTCTCGCTGGGGTGACGGCGTTCCGGCGGTGACGTTTCGGTGACGACGCGCGAGGGCCCGCCGGTGTGCTTCCGGCGGGCCCTCGTCGTGGTGTCTCCCTGGGGTCTTCCCCTGGCTCAGGCCTGTCCTCAGGCCTGAGCACCGGCCGCGCGGTGGCGGCCGTGCGGGTCGGAACGAGGAGTTTCGTCGGCCGCGGACGCGCCGCGGTGGCGGCCGTGCGTCGCGGTGTCCTCGGCCGTCTTCTCGTCGGCGTCGGTCCCGTTGGTCGCGGGTCCGGTGGTGTCGGTGAGGGTGTCGGACATGAGAATCGTCTTCCGTGCGAGGGTGCAGGTCATCGGCGCCCGTCCGGCGCCTGCGGCGCACGGTCGGGTCCCCGATCGGGCGCTCGGTACGCGCCCACAGCCGGTGATCGCGGCCCGTGCCCCGGCCACCATAACGGCCGGGACGGACGAGATCCTATCGAGATCATGACGCGAGTCCCGCGCCGAGCCAGTGTCCGACCAGCTCCCGGTAGAGCGGTGAGAGCACCTGCAGGTCCCCGTGCCGGGCGAGCACGCCCCGGCCACCGTCCAACAGCAGCACCCGGTCCGCCCGCAACGCCGAACTGATCCGGTGGGCGATCACCACCAGCGTCCCGTGCCGCGCGGCGAAGGCCCGTTCCACCCGCTCCTCGGCCGCCGCGTCCAGATGGCAGGTCGCCTCGTCCAGCACCACCAGCGACGCGGGCGACAGATACGTCCGCACCAGTGCGATCAACTGACACTCACCCGCCGACAGTCCATCCGGATCGCCCAGCGTGCCGTGCAGCCCGCCCAGCCGCTCCACCAACTCCCCGGCGCCCAGCAGCTCCACCGCCTCGGCCAGTCGCTCGTCGCTGCTGCCCGGGGCGAGCCAGGCGAGGTTCTCCCGTACCGACCCCGGAAACACATACGCCTCCTGCGGTAACAGCGAGGCCGGCGGCGCTGTCACCGTCCCCGCCGTCGGCACCACCAGGCCGGCCAACAGCGCCGCCAACGTCGACTTCCCGGTCCCGCTCGGCCCCACGACGGCGACGTGCTCCCCGGGGCGGAACACGGCGTCGAGCCCGTCGAGCACGGGGGCGGCGGTGAAGCCGTGCGCATACCGAACGCCGTGCAGCCGCACCTCTCCGGCGGGCGGCGGTGGGGCCTCGGGTGCGGCGCCCTCCGCGCCCGCGGCTTGCGCCCCGGGTGCCCGGCCGGCACCGCGCCGCCCGTCCGCGCCCGTCGTCGCACCGGACGGGTCGCCGTCGGCCGTGACCGTCGCCAGACGGTCCAGCACGACAGCGAGGTTGAGCAGCCACCCGCCGACCGTACCGGCCAAGGTCCGTACGGCCGGGTCGAGTTGTTGCAGCAGGTAGGTGGCGACGCCGAGCAGCTCGCCCGCGGTCAGCGCCTCGTGCGCGAGCAGCCACGGTGCCGCCGCGAGGACGGCCAGGACCGGCAGCCGTCCGCCGAGCGCCACGACGAGCGCACGCAGGGCCGAGGCCCGGCCCAGCGCCCGGGAGGCGGCCGCGCTCTCCTGCGCGGCCTCGGTCAGCGCCCGGGCGACCTCCTCCCCGGTGCCCGTCGCCTGGACATCGCGCAGCCCGTGAAGGGTTCGTCCGGCGTCGGCGGCGAGCCGCTCCTCCGCCAGCACGACCGCCCTCCGCCGGGACACCATCGGGCGCAGCAGCCGGACGAACAGCACCCCGGCCGCCGACAGCGGCAGCAGCACCAACGGCAGGACGGCGGGCGCCAGCAGCGTCAGCCCGATCAGGGCGGCGACCAGTGTGACCCCCACCCCGCGCAGGGTGCGGAGCAACGTCGCGGTCAACTGCCGCGCGGACTCGACCTGCTCGGTGAGCCTGGCGACCTCGGCCGGATCCGCCGAGGGGCGCGCGAGCGCACTGCGCACCACCCGCTCGACCAACGCGTCCCGCAGCGGCTCCACCACCCCCGCGAGGTACGGGAACCCGGCCCGCGCCGCGTACGCCCGAACCCCCATCGCCGCCCCGAACCCCGCCAACCAGGCCACCCCGACTGCCGGCCGCCCGGCCAGGAACCCCTGATCGACCGCGGCCGAGACGAACAACCCGGAGAGCAGCGGCGGCAGCGCCTCCACCCCGGACCACAGGAGCAGCCGCACCAACGCCCCCCGGGTGCTCCCCAACTGCCGGAACAGCAACCCCCACCCCGGCCCTCCGAACCCCGAGACCCGCCGCCTCCGCCGCCCACCCGGAGCCTGAACGGCCCGTTGCCGCGTGAGAAGTCGGCCCCGCCGACTTCTCACGCGGGCGCGCGCGGCTGGGGAGCGCGCTGAGGTGAGGCTCTGTGGAGTGCGGAGTCGGCCGTGTCGACCTTCCGCGTGGGAGCTCATTCGGTCTGCTGCGGTGGGTTGCATGGGTGGTCGGTTCAGCCGGCTTTCCGTGTGGTCGGGTTGTTCGGGTCGCACGGGAAGTCGATCTGGCCGACTTCCCGTGGAGGTGGGTGTGCGCGGTCCGGGGTGCTTCTCCGCTCGGGTCGGCTTTCTGTGCGGCCGCGGCAGCCGCGGGCCCGGGGTCAGGCGGTGGCGGCGCTCAGTGCCGTGTCGGACAGGGCCGCGCGGTAGTCGGGGTGGGGGAGGAGGGTGGTGTGGGGGGCCAGGGCGCGGAGGTGGCCGGCGTCGAGCCAGGCGACGAGGTCGGCGCGGGCGGCGACGGTGGCGCGGTGGGCGATGACGAGGCGGGTGCGGCCGTGGGTGGCGCGATCGAGGGCCTGGGTGACCTGGTACTCGGTGGCGAGGTCCAGGCCGGAGGTGGCGTCGTCGAGGATGACGACCCGGGTGGGGCGGGCCAGGAGGCGGGCGAGACCGAGGCGTTGCAGTTCGCCACCGGAGAGGTGGAGGTCGTCCAGCGGGGTGTCCCACCCCTGGGGAAGCCGTTGCAGGAAGCCGTCCGCCCGGGCGGACGCCGCCTCGTCCGGGCCGGCTCCGCCCAGCGCGTCGCGGACGGTACGGCCGACCAGTGACGGACGGGCGAAGGCGTAGCCGACCGCCTGCCGCAGCTCGGCGGCCGACAGAGCGCCCACCGGGACGCCGTCGATCAGTACGGTGCCCTCGTCCGGGTCGCGCAGCCGTCCGGGCAGGGCGGCCAGCAGCGACTTGCCGGAGCCGGAGCGTCCTACCAGGGCGACCGTACGGCCGCCGGGGACGGTGAGGTCGAGCGGCCCGAGCAGCACCCGGTCGCCGTCGCGCACCACCACGCCCCGCAGCGAGACCTCCCCGGGCCCGCCCGCCGGGAGCGCCGCCGTACCGATCGGCGCGGGCGCGAGGGCCAGCAGGTCGTCCACCCGGGCCTGTCCGGCGCGCGCGTGCGCGACCCCGACGAGCGCCTCGACCTGCTCGAACAGCCCCGCGCCCAGCGCCGCCCAGCCCGCCGCCGCGGCGAGCGCGCCGGGGGCGAGGGCGCCGTCCGCGAGCAGAGTGCCGGCGGTGGTGAGCACCGCGACCTCGACCAGGGCGATCAGCGCGGTCGCCTGCCAGGCGGTGCGCCGCTGCGCCGCCCAGAGCGCGTGCCCGGCCGCGGAGAGTTCCGGCAGTGGCGCCAACACCCGTGCGGACTCGCGCTGTTCGGCCCGTGCGGCGTGAATGCTGCGCAGTCCGGAGAGGGCGCCGCTGAGCCGGGCGGCGATCTCGGCCTGGACCTCCTGGTAGCGGGCGAAGACCGGCCGGGCCTGGCGTAGGAAGAGCCGGATCAGCAGCACACCGGGCACCACGCCCGCGAAGAAGGCCAGTGCCAGCCACGGCGACAGCACCGCGAGCCCGAGGATCGCGCCCACCGAGGTGAGCAGCGCCGTGGCGGCGCCGAGGGCGGCGGGCAGCCGGCCGCCCGCGTCGCCCGCCGAGCCCAGCAGCCGGGCGGCGAGGTCGCCGGGAGGTGGCCCGCCGTGCAGTCGGCCGCCCGGCCCGAGGGTGAGCAGGTGGCGGACCAGGCGTCCGCGCAGGGCGGCGGTGGCCTCAGCCGAGCAGGCCGGTCCGGCGGCCGCGGCGGTGGCGTCGGCGGCGGCCGCAGCGCCCAGGGTGCCGGCGAGCAGCGCGAAGGCGCCGGGCCCGGACCGGTGGCCGAGGACGGCGTCGACGGCTCCGGCGAGCACGGCCGGCAGCGCGAGGGTGGTGGCGGCCCCGACCGGCAGGGCGACGCCCAGGGCGAGGGTCCATCCGGTGGGGAGGCGGGGCAAGTCATGGCTCCCGTCGGTGAATCGGGAAGTCAACGGAAGGGGAAGTCGGCCGGAGTGGACCGAGGAAGACGGGTGCCGTCCCCGCCTGTCCGGACAGGCAGGGACGGCACCCGCGGGCTACCGCCTGGTCAGCCGATGGCTCAGCTGTTGGTGAAGATCAGGCAGGTCAGGATGAGACAGGTGTACTGGCAGCCGCTGCCGTGGCCGGTCAGCTCGACGGACTCGGTCTCCGGCAGGTCCTGCAGCGCCGCGAGATCGGTCTCGAAGTCCACCATGTTCTCCATGATCGGGTCCTCCCCTTGGGTTCACGCCCGCCGCGATCTGCCTGCGGGCGTCGGGTGTCGCCCCCCGGGCGGCCTCCATCCGCCGCACCGGGGGTGGTGCCCCGGACCGCTGTGGGTCCGGGAGTCTGTGGGAAGCCGGGGTCAGTCCGGCGTCGGGATCAGCCCGGCCGGCCGGTCCGCAGGAAGGCGGCCAGCAGCTCGTGCAGCACGGCGGCGCCCTCCTCGGCGAGCACCTCGTGCCCGGATCCGGCCGCCTCGACGTACCGGAAGTCCGCGCCCTCGACCCGGCCGATCCGCAGCAACTCGTGCCGCAGTGACCGGGATTGGCTGACCGGTACGACCTCGTCCCGGTTGCCGTGCACCACCAGCAGCGGCGCGCTCAGCCGGTGCGCCAGCTGGAGGACGTCGCGCGGGCCGCGGGCGTCGGCGATCGGCTCGCCGCCGCCCAGTCGAGTGGTCAACGCCCGTACGGGGGGCGCCGCTTCGGCCAGCAGTCGGGCGCCGGACAGGAACGGCGCGACCACCGCGCAGCGGGCGACCTGCTCGGCCGGCGCGTGCGCGGCGGCCAGCAGCGCCAGGAACGCGCCGTAACTGACGCCGAACAGTGCGGGCGGTTCCAGGCCGAGCGCCGCACGCTGGCCGGCGATGCCGTCCAGCAGGTACAGCACGTCGTCCAGGTCGGGTCCGCCCCAGGCGCCCCGGATGGCCAGCGCGTGCGGTACCCCGTAGCCGGTGGAGCCGCGTTGGTTGGGCGCGACCACCGCCAGGCCTTCGGCGGCCATCCGTTGCAGCGCCGGGTCGAACTCCAGCCGCCAGGCGTCCGCCGGGCCGCCGTGCAGGGCCAGCACCAGGTGCGGGCTGCTCAGCCAGGCGTCCCCGCCGTACACCACGGCCTCCAACGGACCTGCCGGGCCCGCCAGTTCGAGGCTCTGCGCGGGCTGCCAGCGGCCGCCGTCGCCGGGTGGCGTGCTGCCGTCGAGGCGCCAGCCGGCGGGCGGGGTGCGGGCGGCGCGCAGCCCGCCGGGCTGCCAGGGCAGGACGGTGTCCCGCCACGGGCCGGGCAACCCCGAACCCAGCGGCGCGAGTTGGAGCGGCAGCGGCACGGGGCTGGAACCGGCCGGGACCGGGCCGTGTGCCAGCAGTGCGTCCACGTCCAGGGTGGCCAGTGCCGCCGGGTGGTCGGGCGAGGAGTAGGGGAGTCGCAGCCCCGCCTCGCTCCAGTGCGCGACCGCGCCGAGCCGCCCGGGCGGCACCGGCAGCGGGTCCAGCCGGCCGGCGCCGGGCCGCCACAGGGCGAGCGCCGACCCGGCGCCGTGGTCGATCTGTACGGCTACCCGGGGGCCGTCCGCCGCCTGCCGCAGTGCGACCGGCCGCAGGAACATGCCCGCGACGTGCAGGCATTCCGGGAACCGCAGCGGTTCGCCGCCGCCCAGGACGCCCCAGCCGAGCCGGTCGGTGCCGGGCGCGTCGCTGCGCACCATCGCGAAGCGGGTGCCCGGGTCGAACAGCACCAGCCGGTCGTTGCTGCGCTCGCCGACCTCCAGCAGCGGGGTGGTGGTCCCGCTGCGCAGGTCCAGTACGACGGTGCGGACCAGTCCGCCGGCCACCCGGTCCAGCGCGAGCAGCGCGCCCGCGTGGTCCAGCCAGGCGCCGCCGCCGTGCAGGCCGGGGATCTCGGCGAGCTGCTCGGGCTGGCTGCCGTCCGCCCGGACCAGCCAGACGGTGGTCGCCGGACGGGTGTCCGTGCCGAGTGCGAGCGCCACCGGGGTGCGCGGGCCGGCGTGGGGTGGCACCGGGAGCGGCAGCAGGCGCAGTCCGGGCATCCGGAACGCGGCCAACTGCTCTTCCACGGCGGTGTTTTCGCCATGCGAGCCAGGCAGGCCGGACGGGCCTGGCGAGCCGGATGAGCCGTGCGAGCCGGATGGGCCGGGCGAGAGGCGGACCAGGTCGTGCCGCTCGCCGTCGTGCCGGCAGATCAGCGCCGAGCCGTCGGGCAGCGCGACCAGCTGTGAGCGGAGGTTCTCCGAGCGGTTGCCGGACAGCGGCAGCGCGGTCGGTACGGCCGGTTCGCCGTTCGACGGAAGTCGCCAACTCTCCACGTACCAGCCGCTGTCGGCGGCCGCGGCGAGGCAGGCCGCGTGGCTGCCGCCGGCGGCGAAGGTGAAGCTGAGGCGCCGCAGGGCCTGGGTGGTGGTGCGGGTGGCCACGTTCATGCCTCGCTCACCCCGCCTGTGCCGGAGGGGAGTCGGCGTTCCGCGGGCGGGACCGGGTCGAGCCAGAGCCGGGGGCCGCCGTGACGCAGCCGGAGCAGGAAGGCCAGCGGGCCCGCGGTGCCGGTGCCGTAGGCGGTGGCGCAGCCGGTACCGGTCTCGTCGGGGAGCGTCAGCAGGCCGTCGCGCAGGGCGGCTCGGGAGGCGATCAGCTGCGCCAACTCCTCGGCGCCGGTGCGGAATTCGGGATCTCCGGTGGCCTCGGCGAGGTCCAGCAGGTACTCGCCGTCGCCGGCCAGCCCGTGGCAGGCGCTCACCCCGCTGTGCCAGCGGCCGGCCAGCACGGCCCGCCCGGCGGCGCGGGCGAGGTCGAGGGTGGCGGGCTCGCCGGTGGCCCGCCAGAGCCGGAGCAGGAAGCTGCCCGCGCCGGAGGAGCCGCTGCACCAGTGGGAGAGCCGGATGTGCTCGGGGTCGGCCGCGCTCTGCGGCCACCAGGCGGTCCGCCGGTCAGAGCCCCACCGTACGGTCGCGGCGAGCGTCCGCCCGGCGTCGGCGGCGGCGGCCAGCGCGTCGGCGGCCAGCGGGCCGGTGGCGAGAGTGCCGGAGGTGAGGGCGCCGGAGGTGAGAGGGCCGTCGCGCAGGTCATCGACGGTGAGAGCTTCGGCGACGGCGAGAAGGAAGGCGCCCACGCCCGCCACCCCGTGCGCGAAACCGAGATGGGTGATCCCCGCGAGCGCCGAGTCGAAGTCCGCCGGCACCGGCCAGACCGCCCCGTACGGCTCCTGCCGCGCGGCGGCGAGCAGGGTTCGGGCGCAGTCGGCGGCCCGGGAAAGGAAGCCGTCGCCGGAACCGCCGCCGGAGTCCTCGCCGAAGTTCTCGCCGAAGTTCTCGGCGGCGAAGCGCAGTTGGGCGAAGCCCGCGCCTGCCGCGCCGTGGCACACGTCGGGGTTGGGCCATTCGACGGCGACCCGGCGGGCGAGCGTGGCGGCCCGCTCGGCCAACCCGGCGTCGCCGAGTGCGCGGGCGGCGTCCAGCAGCGCCCACGCCGTGCCCGACCGCCCGAAGTGCAAGCCGGGCAGCACCACCGGTTCGGCCGCGACGCGCCGCTCGATCCAGTTCGCGGCGGTACGGGCCGTGCGCGCGGCCTGCGCCCGGACGTCCTCCGGTAGCCCGTCGGCCGTCACGGCCCGCGCCAGGACGGCGAGCACACCGGCCGCGCCGTGCTGGACGTTGCACGGGTCCGTCCGTTCTCCGGCGGGGACGACGGGCCAGAGCCGGTCGGCCCGCTCGGGCGTCGCGGTGGCGGTGAGGTGTCGCAGGCCGTCGCACAGCAGCCGGTCGAGTGGCAGTCGGTCGAGCGGCGGGCCGTCGCCGCGCAGCACGGCGGCGCCCGCGCCCTGCCGGGCGGCGGCCGCATGCCACAGCGGACTGACGGTGACCGGAGCGACGCCGCCCAGCTCCGCCCGAGCCCTCGCCACCCCCCACCGCTGCCCCGGTTCATCCGCCCGCAGCCCCAGCACCACCGGCGCCAGCCGCCGCGCCGTCGCACCCGTGCGGGCCGCGAGGGCGAGCCAGCGCCCGAGGCGCTCGGCGACCGGACGGGCCTGCGGCGGATCCTCCGGCAGGTCTTCCGGCAGCAGCGGGTCGTGCCCGGTCGCGAGCAGGAAGAACAGCCCACCGAGCGCGTACAGGTCGACGGCCGGGTCGGCGATGCAGGAGCCGGCCAGGGCCAGTCGCCCCTGCTCCGGGGCCCGGTAGCCGGGGGTGCCGGCCGAGCCGGCCCGGTGGCCGGTCTCGGCGGCGAGTTCGAGGTCGACCAGCCGCAGGCCGCCGTCCGGGCGGACCATCACATTGCCGGGGGAGAGGTCGCGCAGCACCAGCCCCTGGGCGTGCACCCGCTCGACCAGGTCGAGCAGCCCGTGCACCACCGGCTCGGCCTCGGCCCAGTCCACGTCCGGGCTGCCGTCGCGGCGCAGCCGGGCGGCGACCCAGGCGCCCAACGGCTGTCCGGCGATTCGTTCCTGCACCAGGAAGACGGAGTCGTCCTGCTCGATCAGTTCGACGGCGTGCGGCGCCAGCTCCTGCCCGTCCAGCCGGGCGAGCAGCGCGGCCTCGTGCCGCAGCGCGTCGCGGGCGTCCGTCCCGGCGCGGTCGACCTCGATGTGCGCGCGGGCCTGCTTGACCACGACCTCCGCGCCGCCGGCCGCCTCCCGCCCGAGGAACACGCCCCCCTTCGCGCCGTGCCGTACGGCGGCGGTCACCGCGTACCGCCCGGCCAGCAGCACCCCGCCCTTGCGCCGCCCGGCGGTGGGAGGGGAGAACGGGTCCCGCACCCACCCCGGCACCCGGTACGACCCCCCGCGCACGTCCTCAACCCGCTCCCCGCCGGGCCCGCGCAGCACGGACCGGTACTCCCCGTCGTTGCCCAGCTCCGCCCGCGACGCGAACGCGCCGTACCGGTAGTGCACCCGGCTGCCCGGCCGGTACGGCCGGTCCGACAGCACCACCGGCCCCGGCAGCCCGGCCGTGGCCCGGTCCAGCTCGGCCGCCAGCCGCTGGAACTGCGCATCGTCCGCCGGGTAGACGGTGATGAACTTGCCCGCCGAACCCCGCTCGCTGTTGCGGGAGTTGAGCTCGCGCAGGCGCTCCTCCCCGGCGGCGAACTTGAAGTCGCACGGGTCGGCGGCGAGCACCCGCACCACCGCCGCGAGCACCTCCCCGCCCACCACCGACGCCGCGCTGACGTGGAGCTTCCAGCCCTGCTCCGGTAGGGGCGATGACGCGGACGGCCTGGCCGTGCACCAGAAGCCGCCGACGGTGACGTCCCAGTCGCCGTCGCCTCCCCGGCCTCCGGCACCGGCCAGCGCCGCCCGCGTCGTCTCCGGCCACGAACCGGCCGCACCCGGCTCGCGCCCCGCCGACCCCCGGCCCCCGGCCGTACGCAGCGATGTGCCCGCCGCCATTCGCCACCACATCCCTTCGTCTCGACCGCCGTGTCCGGGTGCCACTGCTCGGCACCCGGACACGGCGGCACGGCCTGATCGGTTTCCTCGGAAGGAGCGGGAGCGCCGCTCCGGCGCGGGAGTCCTCACCCGGACCTCCGACCCACCGGTCGGGGCTACTGCCGGGGCAACTCCCGTTCGCAGGACTGAAGTTAGTTTCGAGAAATCCGGCGGCTCAACGCAGAGCCGGTCACTTCACTCGTAAGGGTGATCCAGGGGCGGTTTCGAATTCGTACGAGAACCCTGCTGTGAGTAGCAGGCGCGGGGCGCGCGGGAGCGCGCGGCCCGCGCGGGGCGCATCCGACGCCTCCGTCGCAGGTTGACGCGCATCCGTGCGCCCACGGCACCCGCGTCCGAACACCCCGGGCGGTGACGTCCGAACACCCCGGGCGGCTACGCCCGGACACCCGAGGACGCCGCCCCCCGAACGGCCGAGGCCCGACCGCCCCCGCGCGCACGGTAGTCTCGACAGGTGCCGAAACTGTCCGACGTCATCACCGCGCTCGAAGAGGTCTACCCTCCGCAGTGGGCGGAGTCCTGGGACGCCGTCGGCCTGGTCTGCGGAGACCCTCAGGCCGAGGTCAGCCGCGTGCTGTTCGCCGTCGACCCCGTCCAGGCGGTCGTCGACGAGGCCGTGGAGTGGGGCGCCGACCTCGTCGTCACCCACCACCCCCTCTACCTGCGCGGCACCACCAGCGTCGCCGCCACCACCTTCAAGGGCCGGGTGGTGCACA
Source organism: Kitasatospora sp. NPDC101155 (assembly GCF_044768305.1). Taxonomy (NCBI): domain Bacteria; kingdom Bacillati; phylum Actinomycetota; class Actinomycetes; order Kitasatosporales; family Streptomycetaceae; genus Kitasatospora; species Kitasatospora sp. NPDC101155. The sequence continues at coordinate 28,964 of NZ_JBIWPN010000003.1, forward strand.
CGCTGATCACCAACGGCATCGCGCTGCACGTAGCCCACACCAACGCCGACCACGCCGACCCCGGCGTCTCGGACGCGCTCGCCGAGGCGGTCGGCCTGCGGGTCACCGGCCCGCTGGTGCCGGACCCGACCGATCCGCTGGGCCGCCGCGGCACCGGCCGGATCGGCCTGCTGGAGCCCCCGCTGACCCTGTCCGCCTTCGCCGCGCAGGTCGCCACGGGCCTGCCTGCCACCGCCGCCGGGGTGCGCGTCTCCGGCGACCCGAACCGGCTGGTCAGCCGGGTCGCGGTGTGCGGTGGCTCGGGCGACAGCCTCTTCGCCGACGTACGGGCGGCCGGCGTGGACGCCTACGTGACCGCCGACCTGCGCCACCACCCGGCGTCCGAGGCCGCCGAGGCCGCGCCCGTCGCGCTGATCGACGCCGCCCACTGGGCCACCGAGTGGCCCTGGCTCGCGCTGGCCGAGCGCGCCCTGCGGGGCGCCGCCGACGAGCGCGGCTGGGCCGTGGAGACCAAGGTCTCCCACCGGGTCACCGACCCGTGGACCGCGCACGCCCCCATGTCCTTCACCGCCTGACCCGATTCACAGGAGCTTTCCGCTTGAACGCCGCGCCCGCCGACCAGATCCGCCTGCTCGACCTCCAGGCCATCGACTCGAAGCTCGACCAGCTGGCCCACCGGCGCCGGAGCCTGCCGGAGCACGCCGAGATCGAGAAGGCCACCGCCGACCACACCGCCCTCAAGGACCTCGTCGTCGCCGCCGAGGCCCAGAAGGGCGACACCGCCCGCGAGCTGACCAAGGCCGAGCAGGACGTCGAGCAGGTCCGCTCCCGCGCCGCCCGCAACCAGCAGCGCCTGGACTCCGGCGCGATCACCTCGCCGAAGGACCTGGAGAACCTCCAGCACGAGATCGGCTCGCTGGCCAAGCGCCAGGGCGACCTGGAGGAGGTCGTGCTGGAGATCATGGAGCGCCAGGAGACCGCCAAGGCCCGGGTCGAGGAGCTGAGCGCCCGCCTGGAGCACTCCACCGTCGTCCTCACCGAGGCCGAGGGCCGCCGCGACGCCGCCTTCGCCGAGATCGACGGCGAGGCCGAGAAGGTCAAGCGCGACCGCGAGACCGTGGCCGCCGTCATCCCCGCCGACCTGCTGAAGGTCTACACCAAGCTGCGCGAGACCCAGGGCGGCGTCGGCGCGGCCCGCCTCTACCAGCGCCGCTGCGAGGGCTGCCGCACCGAGTTCTCGATCACCGAGCTGAACGCCATCAAGGCCGAGCCGGCCGACAAGGTCGTCCGCTGCGAGAACTGCTCGCGGATCCTGGTCCGCACCGCCGACTCGGGCGTCTGAGCCGGTGACGGCGCGCTTCATCGTCGAGGCCGACGGCGGGTCCCGGGGCAACCCGGGGCCGGCCGGTTACGGCGCGGTGGTCCGGGACGGCGACACCGGGCAGATCGTCGCGGAAGCCGCCGAGTTCATCGGCCACGCCACCAACAACGTGGCCGAGTACCGGGGCCTGATCGCCGGCCTCAAGGCGGCCCGCGAGCTCGACCCGGACGCCTCGGTGGACGTCCGGATGGACTCCAAGCTGGTCGTCGAGCAGATGTCCGGGCGCTGGAAGATCAAGCACCCCGACATGCGGCCGCTCGCCGCCGAGGCGCGCACGCTCTTCCCGGGCGGCCGGGTCACCTACACCTGGATCCCGCGCGAGCGGAACAAGGACGCCGACCGGCTGGCCAACGAGGCCATGGACGCCGGCCAGGCGGGCCGCCGGTGGGAGCCGAAGGCCAAGGCCAAGGCCGTGGTCGCCGACGAGCCGCCGCTGGAGACTCCCGCCCCGAAGGCCGGCTGGGCCGCCCCCGCCGACCTCGGCACCCCCACCACCTTCGTCCTGCTGCGCCACGGCGAGACCCCGCTCACCCCGGAGAAGCGCTTCTCCGGCAGCGGCGGCACCGACCCGGAGCTCTCCGACAAGGGTCGCTGGCAGGCCGAACGGGCCGCCGAGGCGCTGGCCGCGCGCGGCAGCATCCAGGCGGTCGTCGCCTCCCCGATGCGCCGCACCCGGCAGACCGCCGAGACCGTCGCCGCCCGGCTCGGCCTGGAGGTCCGGATCGAGGACGGGCTGCGCGAGGTCGACTTCGGCGACTGGGAGGGCCTGACCTTCGCCGAGGTCCAGGAGCGCTACCCGGACGACCTGTCGGCGTGGCTCGGCTCCGCCAAGGCCAAGCCGACCGGCAGCGGCGAGAGCTTCACCACGCTCACCCACCGGGCCGGCGTCGCCCGGGACAAGATCCTCGCCCGGTACGCGGGGAAGACCGTGCTGGTGGTCTCGCACGTCAGCCCGATCAAGACCCTGGTCCGGCTGGCGCTCGGCGCCCCGCCGGACTCGATGTACCGGATGGAGCTGTCCGCCGCCTCGATCTGCGCCGTCCAGTACTACGCCGACGGCAACGCCTCGCTGCGGCTGCTCAACGACACCTCGCACCTGCGCTGACGTCGGCGGTCGGGCGGGCCCCCGGGCCGGCCCGACCCCGCTCAGTGCACGTCCGTGACCACCACGTCCAGCTGCCACGGCTTGCGCGCCGTGCCCTCCGCCGCCAGCTCGACCCGGTGGCCCAGCCCCAGCAGCGCGTCCATCAGCTCGCCCGGCGTCTTCGGCTCGGCCCCGGTGACCAGCAGGTCCCGGACCAGCCGGCCCTTGGTCGCCTTGTTGAAGTGGCTGACCACCGTGCGCTTGCCGCCCCGCTCCTGCAGCACCCGGACGGTCGCGGTCCGGGCGGCCACCTCGCCGGCCGGCTTCCAGGCCGCCGCGTACGCGGAGCTGCGCAGGTCCAGCACCAGCCCGTCCGCCACCTCCGGCAGCACCGCGGCCATCGCGCCCCGCCAGTACGCGCCGAGCGCCCCCGGGCCGGGGAGTTTCACACCCATCGAGCAGCGGTAGGACGGGATCCGGTCCGAGATCCGCACCGCGCCCCACAGCCCGGAGAACACCAGCAGCGAGCGCTCGGCCCGGCCGTACGCGGCGGCGTCCAGGGTGGCCAGGCCCAGGTTGTCGAACAGCACCCCGGTGTACACCTCGGCCGCCGGACGGGCCCCCGCCGTCGGCAGGCCCGCGTTCTTGGCGATCTCGCCGCGCAGGCCGGGGGTGAGGCCCAGCACCTCGGCGGCGGTGTCCTCGTCACCCCGGCAGAGGCCGACCAGCGCGTCCAGCACCGCACCGCGCGCCGCCGTCAGCCCCGGCAGCGACAGCCGGTCGAGCGCGGCCGGCTCGCCGTCCCCGGACCCGGCCTTGCCCTCCGAGGGCGGCAACAGCACCAGCACAGCGGACTCCTCAACAGTTTGTGGCGGACCAACCCCGCCACCCTACTGCGGCCGCTCCGGCCCCCGACGCCGCCCAGAGGGTCGAGACGCTGTACTTCCCGGACCACCGCGTCCCGCTGCACCCCGCCCGGATCTCCGAGGACGCCGCCAGCCTGCTGCCCGGCGAGCCGCGTCCCGCCCTGCTCTGGCGGCTGGACCTGGACGCCGACGGCGCCGTCGTCCTGGCGGACGTCCGCCGCGCCATGGTCCGCTCGCACCGCCGCCTGGACTACGCCGCCGTCCAGCGCGCCGTGGACCTCGGCGGCGCCGACGAGCAGCTCGCCCTGCTCGCCACCGTCGGCCGGCTGCGCGAGGAGCAGGAGCGGGCCCGGGGCGGGATCAGCCTGTCGGTGCCCGAACAGGAGGTCGAGGAGACCCTGCACGGCTACGTCCTCGGCTACCGCGCGCCGAGCCCCGCCGACGGCTGGAACGCGCAGATCTCGCTGCTCACCGGCATGGCCGCCGCCGAACTGATGCTGGACGCCGGCGTCGGCCTGCTGCGCACCCTGCCGGCCGCGCCCGCCGCCGCGTACGAGCGGCTGCGCCGAATCGGCGCCGCGCTGGACGTGGACTGGCCGCAGGCGCTCCCGTACCCGGAGCTGATCCGCTCGCTGGACCCGGAAGCGCCGCTGAACGCCGCCTTCCTCAACGCCTGCACCGGGCTGCTGCGTGGCGTCGGTTACCACGCCTTCGACGAGTCCCGCGGGCTGCCCGCCCGAGCCGGGCCACGCCGCGCTGGCCGCCCCGTACGCGCACTGCACCGCGCCGCTGCGCCGGCTCGGCGACCGCTTCGCGCAGGAGGTGTGCGCGGCGGTGGCGGCGGGGGAGGACGTGCCGGACTGGGCGCGCGAGGCGCTGCCGGCCGTACCGGCGCTGATGGCGAGCGGGGACCGCCGGGCGGCCGAGGTGGAACGGGCCTGCGTGGACCTGGTGGAGGCGGAGCTGCTGGTCGGCCGGGAGGGCGAGGACTTCTCCGCGGTGGTCATCGAGGTGGACGGGAAGCGCCCCGGCTCCGGCACCGTCCAGCTGCGCGGGCCCGCCGTCCGGGCCCGCTGTGACCGCGCCGGCCCGGCCGACGGCGCAGGCGGACCAGGCGGAGCCGACCACGCCGAGGGCGCCGCGGACGGCGCCGCGGACGGCACCGCCGCCGGGCGGCCGCTCCCGCTCGGCCGGGTGATCGGCGTCCGCCTGACCATGGCTGATTCGGCCACCCGGACGGTCCGCTTCGCCGCCGTCTGAGCGGCCCCCCGCACGGTCGCGGTCCGTGCACCGCGGAGCCGCCACCCGGACGGTCCGATTCGTGGCCCCGCGCCTGCCAGCGGATGGGAAGATCGGTCCGTGTCCCATGCCGCCTCACTCGACGCCCCCGCCTCCGGGCGACGCCGCCGTCTGCTCGTCCTCGCGATCTGCTGTATGAGCCTGTTCATCGTCGGCCTGGACAACACCGTGGTGAACATCGCCCTGCCGGCGATCCAGAAGGACCTGGACGCCCCGGCCTCCGGGCTGCAGTGGATCATCGACGCCTACACCCTGGTGCTGGCCTCGCTGCTGATGCTGTTCGGTTCGGTGGCCGACCGCTTCGGCCGCCGCCGGGTGTTCCAGATCGGGCTGACCTGCTTCGCGCTCGGCTCGCTGCTGTGCAGCCTGGCGCCCGACCTGGAGTGGCTGGTGGTGTTCCGGGCGGTGCAGGCGGTGGGCGGCTCGATGCTCAACCCGGTGGCGATGTCGATCATCACCAACACCTTCACCGACCCGAAGGAGCGGGCCCGGGCGATCGGCGTCTGGGGCGGCGTGGTCGGCATCTCGATGGCGCTCGGGCCGCTGCTCGGCGGCTTCCTGGTGAACGGCGCGGGCTGGCCCTCGATCTTCCTGATCAACGTCCCGGTGGCGCTCGCCGCCATACTGCTGACCGCCCGTTACGTCCCCGAGTCGCGCGCGCCGAGGCCGCGCCGGCTGGACCCGGTGGGGCAGTCGCTGATGATCGTCCTACTGGGCTGTGGCACCGCCGCGATCATCGAGGGCCCGGGCAACGGCTGGACCTCCCCGCTGATCCTCGCCCTGGCCGCCACGGCGGTGGCCGCGCTGGTCGCCTTCCCGCTCTGGGAGCGGCGGGTGGCCGAGCCGCTGGTGGACCCACGGTTCTTCGCCAGCGCCCCGTTCACCGGCGCCACCGTCACCGCGGTCTGCGCGTTCGCCGCGCTCGGCGGCTTCCTCTTCCTCAACACCCTCTACCTGCAGGACGTCCGGCACTACGACCCGGTCGAGGCGGGTCTGTGGACGCTGCCGATGGCCGGGATGATGCTGGTCTGCGCGCCGCTGTCCGGACGGATCGTCAGCAGCCGGGGTCCGCGCGTGCCGCTGGCCGTGGCCGGGTTCTGCCTCGCCGCGAGCGGCCTGCTGCTCACCCGGCTGTCCGCCGACTCGCCGTCGGCGCTGCTGCTGGTCGCGTACGCGCTGTTCGGCTTCGGCTTCGGCATGGTGAACCCGCCGATCACCAACGCGGCGGTCTCCGGCATGCCGCGCGCCCAGGCAGGCGTGGCCGCGGCGGTCGCCTCGACCAGCCGGCAGGTCGGCCAGTCGCTGGGTGTGGCGGTGATCGGCACGGTCGTCACCTCGGCCGTGGTCGGCCCGGTGGCCACCGGCTTCGCCCCGGCCAGCCACGCCGGCTGGTGGATCCTGGTCGGCCTGGGTGCCGTGATCCTCGCCCTCGGGCTGCTCACCACCACGGCCTGGGCCACCGGCACCGCCGCCCGGGTGGCGGCCCGCCTCGGCGCCGAGCCGCCCGTGGCCCGGTCCGGTGTACGGGAGGCCCCGCCCGAGCGGCTACGATGACCACTACGGCGGAAGAGCCGGCCGGGCGGTCGCGACGGGTCCCTGACCCGCCGAGGAACGTCCGGGCTCCACAGAGCAGGGTGGTGGGTAACGCCCACCCGGGGTGACCCGCGGGACAGTGCCACAGAAAACAGACCGCCCACCGCTACGGCGCGTGGGTAAGGGTGAAACGGTGGTGTAAGAGACCACCAGCGACCGGGGTGACCCGGCCGGCTAGGTAAACCCCACCTGGAGCAAGGTCAAGATCGGTGCCCTCGGGCACCGTGCGCGGACGTCTGAAGGCTGCTCGCCCGAGTCCGCGGGTGGACCGCACGAGGCTGTCGGCAACGGCAGCCCTAGATGGATGGCCGCCTCCCCGGGCCGCGCGAGCAACCCGGGAGACAGAACCCGGCGTACAGGCCGACTCTTCCGCCCCTGAACATCCGAAGGCCCTCCGGCCCGCGCTTCCTGCGCGGGCCGGAGGGCCTTCGTGCGTCGTGGGGCGTGGCGGGGTTCAGCCGGGGTGGGAGCCGACGGCGTCGCGGATCTGTTCGCCGAGGCCGCCGTTGACGCGGGCGCAGTTGGCGCAACAGAAGAACATGCCGGCCACCTCGACGCCGTGGCCGACGATGCGGACGGTGCAGTGTTCGCAGCGGGGGGCGAGCTTCTCCATCGCGCACTCGAAGCTGTCGAAGGTGTACGTGTCGCCGGTGACCGTCTTGATCTCGAAGGCGAGCCAGTAGTCGTTGCCGCAGGTGACGCAGATGGCCATGGCGGCCGTCTCCTTCCGGTGGGGCCGGCCCTGGCGGGGCGGCTGTCTCCAGTGTCGAAGGGTCGGTCGGCGGCGGCCACCCGGCGGGACCGTCAGGCGGAGCGGGCGGAGAACTCCTCCAGGGCGCGGACGGCGCGGTCGGCGTCGTCGGCGGCGACGAACAGGTGGTCGTGGTGGAAGCCGGCCACGACGTTGCAGCTGATGCCCTCCTCGGCGAGCCGCCCGGCCACGGCGGCGGTCAGTCCGACGGCCTCCAGCGCCGAGTGGATCTGCAGGGTGATCCAGGCCGCGACGTACTCGTAGCGCAGCCCGAGCGCATCGGCCTCCTCCTGGGCGACGACCATCGTCACCCCTTCGGGTTCGGCGACAGTCACCACCGGCCGCATCCCGGCGGGCACCTTCGCGGGGAGGGTGCAGTAGACGTACCGCCCCGGGTGGAGCTGCGGTCGCATCCCGCGCAGCAGGGTCGCAAGGTCTCGTTCACCGGCCATGCCCGTCACCGTAGCCGCCGACAGGCCCGCGCGCCCTGTGGGACGGCCGTGTCGTCGGCCGGGGCCGCTGTGTCGTTATTCGTTGACGAGCGACAGTCGCCGATATATCGTCGAACTATCGAGACAGTAACTCGACTGTTTCGGTGAACAAGGAGGTGGGCGCCATGCGCTCAGGAAAGCGATTTCGTGGAGAGGGCCCGCGCGGCGGCGGAAGGCGTCGCGGGCCGGGCCCGGAGTTCCGGGGGATGCCCGGAGAGGGCTTCGAGGGGCGGGAGGCCTTCGGCGGGTTCGGCCCGCAGCGCGGCGGCCCGTTCGGGCACGGCTTCGGCGGCCACGGCGCCCGGCGCGGCGGCCCACACGGGCGGCGCGGCGGCCGGGCCCGACGCGGGGACGTCCGCGCGTCGCTGCTGGCCCTGCTCAAGGAACGCCCGATGCACGGCTACGAGATGATCGCCGAGATCACCGAGCGGACCGGCGGGGCCTGGCGGCCCAGCCCGGGTTCGATCTACCCGAACCTCCAGCTGCTGGAGGAGGAGGGTCTGATCACCGCTGAGGAGGTCGGCGGCAAGCGGCTGGTCTCGCTCACCGAGGCGGGCCGGGCCGAGGCCGAGGCCGGGCCGGCGGAGCCGTGGGCGGAGGCCGGCCGGGAGGTCGACTGGGAGGCGATCCAGGAGGTGGGCCAGGCGCTCGCCGCGGTCGACCTGGCCGTCAACCAGGTCATGCGGACGGGCACCGAGGCGCAGCGCGCCAAGGGCCTGGCGGTGCTGACCGAGGCCCGCAAGAAGCTGTACCTGATCCTCGCCGAGGATGACTGACCGGCGCGGGGGGACGGACGCGACGGGCGGGTGCCGCTGCTCTCCGGGTCCTGGAGGCTCAGGGCCGGACCACGAACAGGGCCACACAGGCGAGCAGCAGCACCGCCCAGCCGAACCAGAGCCGGCCGTCGGGGCCGATCGTCACGCTGTAGAGGGACACCGCCAGCAGCAGCACCCCGGTGACCCCGGCGACCTGCCGGTTGTGGTGGGCGACCGCCCGCGAACGGTTCCGGTGGTGTCGTGCGGGGTGCCGTACCGTCCTGGCCATGCCGACGCTCCTGGGGGGCGATGGGGGGAGCGGAACGGGCGGCCCGTCAGCCGGAGGCCTTGGCGGTGGCCGCCTCGTCGTACTCGTAGCGCCAGAACCAGCTCAGGCCCCGAACCTGCTTGCTCCGGACGTACACCAGTGTGCGCGCGGGAGTCTCGCCGTGCGCGGGGACCGGGACCTTGTACTTCTTCGGCACGCCCAGCATCGGTCCCAGCGGGATCGGGAGGATCTTCCCGTCCAGGGGGCCGCCGACGAATTCGGTGTCCGCGCTCTTCACCCCTCCAGGGTCTCACCTCCACGTGGGGGCCACGCCCAGAGCATGGCCCGGGCACCCCGAGGCGGAGGTCCGGTGAGGGCCGGGTGCCCGGAGTGTGACCGGAGAGGCACCGCCCCCGGTCATCCGGAGGCCCTGCGCACCCCTATCCTTTCCTGTACGCCCTCGGGGTTCACCCGGGTCAGCGGGCCCGTACGGGCCGGGCGAGGCGCGGGTCGGCGTGCCGTCCGGCCGGAACCGGCGCGGACAGCGTGCTGCCGCGACTCCGTACCGTGACCCGGGCGTCGGCCGTCCGGTGACCCCGGGCCGCGGCCGGCAGGGCGCGGACAGCAGGGCCGAGCACCTACCTGGGAAGCAGCGGGGGGCGCTGTGCGTTGCGTCGGAGTGGTACGTCGAACGCTGTGTCGCACCAGGCACAGCAGTGCGCGGAAGGGGCCCGATGGAAGCCGGCGGCAGGTGGACGACCTGGTGGCAGAGGCGTGATCGACAGCGGGCCCGCCCGGGGGGCGAGGACCCGTCCGCCGGACTGGATCAGCTGCTCGGCGCGGTGCGCGCCGGATTCCCGATCGCACCCGCCGCCCACCCGGCCGGCTACCGATGTTCCTGTGACCGGGTGGCCTGCCCGGCTCCGGCCCAGCACCCGGTCTCCTTCGCCTGGCAGACCCAGGCGACCACCGATGCCGAGCAGCTGTCCCGCTGGCTCTCCCGCGACCCGCAGGCCAACTTCATCACCGCCACCGGCCGGGTCCACGACGTGCTGGACGTCCCGGCCGAGGCCGGCCGGCTGGCGCTGGAGCGGCTGACCGCGCTGGGCGTCGAGGGGCCGGTCGCGGCCGTCGGCGAGGACCGCTACCTGTTCTTCACGGCCACCCGGGGCACCCCGCAGGACGAGGACGAGTGGTGGCCGAGCGCGCTCGACTCCACCCCCGACACCATGTCCGAGCACCCCGGCCTGCGCTGGCACTGCCGCGGCTCGTACACCCTGCTCCCGCCGGCCGCGCTGCCGGACGGCTCCCAGGTGCGGTGGCTGCGCGGGCCCGAGCAGCCGCTGCCGGACCCGCTGCGCGTCCTGGACGTGCTCACCGACGCCTGCACCGAGGTGGGCGCGGTGGCCGAGGAGCAGTGGCTCATCGGCTGAGGAGAGCCACTCGGGGCGGTCGGGGTCACGGCAGGGTGAGGATCTCCGCGCCGTCCGCCGTGACCACCAGGGTGTGCTCGAACTGAGCGGTGCGCTTGCGGTCCTTGGTGACGACCGTCCAGCCGTCCGCCCAGATCTCGTAGTCGTACGTTCCCAGGGTCAGCATCGGCTCGATGGTGAAGGTCATGCCCGGCTTGATCACCTCGGTGGCCCGCTCGCTGTCGTAGTGCGGGATGATCAGGCCGGAGTGGAACGACGTGTTGATGCCGTGTCCGGTGAAGTCCCGCACCACGCCGTAGTCGAAGCGCTTGGCGTAGGACTCGATCACCCGTCCGATGACGTTGATCTGACGGCCCGGCTTGACCGTCTTGATCGCCCGGTTGAGGGACTCCCGGGTGCGCTCGACCAGCAGCCGGGACTCCTCGTCCACGTCGCCGACCAGGTAGGTGGCGTTGAGGTCGCCGTGCACCCCGTGGATGTACGCGGTGGCGTCGATGTTGACGATGTCGCCGTCCTGCAGCACGGTCGAGTCCGGGATGCCGTGGCAGATCACCTCGTTGATCGAGGTGCAGATCGACTTCGGGAAGCCCCGGTAGCCGAGGTCGGACGGGTAGGCGCCGTGGTCGCACATGTACTCGTGGGCCACGACGTCCAGCGCGTCGGTGGTGACGCCGGGGGCGATCAGCTTGGCCGCCTCCTCCATCGCCCGGGCCGCGATCCCGCCCGCGATCCGCATCTTCTCGATCGTCTCGGCGGTCTGCACCTCGGGCCCGGTGTACGGCGTCGGGGCGGGCCGCCCGACGTACTCGGGACGCGTGATGTGCGCCGGGACCTTGCGGGTGGGGGACTGGATGCCGGGTACGAGAGCCATGGCGGCGAGTCTAGCCGCCGGGCCCCGCCGTTCCCGGGTGGTGTGCGCAGCCGCTCGGGCCGGGGAATGATCGGTATCGACCCATCCGTCTGAACGGGAGAGCGTCATGCCCCTGGGATTCCACCGCAAGCCGACCGGCCAGCCCGGCGAGTGGTTCTACTGCATCAAGCACGGCAAGGTCGAGGAGGGCCCCGAGTGCCCGGCCAAGGACCGCCTCGGGCCGTACGCCACTCCCGAGGAGGCCGCCCACGCGCTGCAGACCGTGGACGAGCGCAACCGCGAGTGGCAGAACGATCCACGCTGGAGCGACAAGCCGAAGGACGAGGGGGGCGAGTAGCGCCGTGATCAGGCGCCGCGACAGGGAGGCCGCCCGGTCCGGTCACGCCGCGGCGGCCGCCTCGCGGTCGGCACGTTCGTGCTCGGCCCGGACGGCCGCGGTGTGCGGGTCGGTGCGGCCGTCGTACGCGAGCAGCCTCGGCAGCGCGGCGGCGACCGCGAGCACGGCGACCACGCAGGCCAGGCCGCCGGTCCAGACGGCGGCGCGCACTCCGATCAGCCCGGCCATGGTGCCGGCCCGGACCTGGCCGAGCTGGGGGCCGGCGGAGTAGCTGAGCAGTTCGACGCCGGCCATCCGGCCGCGGACCGCGTCCGGGATGGACTGGTTCCACATGGTGGAGCGGGCGATCCCGCTGATCTCGTCGGCGCCGCCGGCCAGCGCCAGCCCGAGCAGCACCACCCAGACGTTCCCGGACAGCCCGGCCAGCGCCATGGCCGCGCCCCAGCCGACCGCGGCGGCCACCAGCAGCCGCCCGTGCCGGTGGATCCGGGATGTCCAGCCGCTGGTCGCGCCGACCAGCAGGCCGCCGACGGCGGAGGCCGCGTACATCGGGCCGAGCGCCCAGTTCGCGCCCAACTCCGAGGCCAGGAAGGGGAAGACGGCCACCGGGAAGGCGAACAGCATGGCGCAGGTGTCGATCGCGTAGGTGCCCAGCAGGTCCTTGCGGCTCCACGCGTACCGCACCCCGGTGAGCACCGCCCGTACGGACGGGCGCTCGGCGCCGGTGGGCGGCGGCACCGCCTTGATCTGCAGGAGCAGCAGCAGTGAGACGGCGAAGGTGAGCACGTCCAGCGCGTACGCGGTCTGCACCCCGGAGAAGGCCACCACGACGCCGGCCAGTGCCGGCCCGGCCACCGAAGCGACGTTGTGGTAAAGGGACTTGAGGGCGAACGCGGCGGTCAGGTGCTGGTGCGCGACGATCCGCGGCAGCAGCGAGTCCAGTGCCGGGCGCTGCAGGCCGTCGCAGGCCGCGACCAGCGCGGCGACCAGGTAGATCGGCCAGAGCACCGGGTGCGGCAGCAGGGCGTTGAGCAGCAGCAGGCCGGCGAGCAGACCGAGCGCGGCCTCCGAGCGCAGCACCAGCCTGCGCCGGTCCAGGGCGTCGGCGAGCGCGCCGCCCCAGAGGCCGAAGACGATCAGCGGGACGAGTTCGACGGCGCCGATCAGGCCGACCGCGAGGGAGGAGTCGGTGAGCTCCTTGATCTGCATCGGCACGGCGACGTACGTCAGGAAGCTGCCGAAGCTGGTGACGCAGCCGGAGGTCCACAGGCGGCGGAAGTCGCGCGAGGCGCGCCACGGGGACAGGTCGGGCGTCAGCGAGCGCAGCAGCGCGCGCGGCCGACCGGTATGTGATGGTTCGTCGTCGTCCACGAACCACCATCCTCGGGCGGCTGCTTCGGCCCCCGCAACGGGTTTTTCACCAGCGGCTGAGCGAGGGCGCCGAGGTCAGCCGCCCGGCGAGTTCGGCCAGCCGGTCCAGGGCGGATCGGCGGCCGGCCGGCTGCCCGGCGGCGGCGGTGACCAGGTGCTGGGCGAGGTCGAAGGGCTCCTCGGCGGCGGTGCCGACGGCCAGCCGCTCATGGGCGATGCCGCCGAGGTCGCCCGGTGCGCCGGGGGCGGCGCCGTCCAGCGCGAGGACGGTCGCGCCGTGCCGGCGGGCGTGCTGCACCCGTTCCAGCAGCGGGGCGTCGGCCGCCGCGGGGGCCACCACCAGGACGGTGGCGCCGCGCCGGGCCTCGGTGAGCCGGCGCAGTCCGTGCCCCAGGTGGGCCGGGGCGGCGGGGGGCGGGCGGTGCCGCAGCAGGGTGGGCGCCAGCCGGGGGACGGCCGACCAGGCGGCCTCGTCCTCCAGGTGGGCGGCGAGGTGCCAGGGCTCGTACGCCTCGGTGCCGACCAGCAGCAACTCGCCCGCCCCGCGCCGATCCACCGAACGCCGCAGCGAGCCCGCGAAGCCGCCGACCGCCTCCAGCCAGCCGGTGCCCGCCAGCCGCTCCCGGAGTGCTGAAACTCTCACCGCGTCCATGCGGGCCAGGATGTCGCGCCCGGCCGGGGATTTGGCAGGATCGGCCCATGACTTCCCTCGATTCAGCGACAAACCCGGCCCACGACGCGCCGGATGTCTCGCAGCTGGTGGTCGGCGTCCTCGGCGGCACCGGCGACCAGGGGCGGGGACTGGCCCTGCGGCTGGCCAAGGCCGGCCAGCAGGTGATCATCGGCTCCCGCGACGCCGCCCGGGCCGAGGCCTCGGCCGCCGAGCTGGGCCCGGGCGTGCGCGGCGCCGACAACGCCACCGTCGCCCGGGAGAGCGACGTGGTGATCGTCGCCGTCCCGTGGGACGGCCACGCCGCCACCCTGGCCGCGCTGCGCACGGAGCTGGCCGGAAAGATCGTCGTGGACTGCGTCAACCCGCTCGGCTTCGACAAGCAGGGCGCGTACGCGCTGAAGCCGGAGGAGGGCAGCGCCGCCCAGCAGGCCGCCGCGCTGCTGCCGGACTCCCGGGTCACCGCCGCCTTCCACCACCTCTCGGCGGTGCTGCTGCAGGACGAGTCGGTGGAGCGGATCGACACCGACGTCATGGTGCTCGGCGACGACCGGGCCGCCACCGACGTGGTGCGGGCGCTGGCGGACCTGATCCCCGGCATGCGGGGCATCTTCGCGGGCCGACTGCGCAACGCCCACCAGGTGGAGGCGCTGGTGGCCAACCTGATCTCGGTCAACCGCCGCTACAAGGCCCACGCGGGCCTGCGGATCACCGACGTGTGATCGACGGACGCCGTGTCGGCCTCACCCCTGGACCGTCTCCGGAGGTGAGGTCGGCGACAATGGGTGGCGGTCGCAACCCGGCCGTCCGTACCCGCGCCTAGGAGCCCCGCGTCATGCCTCGCACGTCCCTCATCGCCCTGATCGTCACCGTCCTCGCACTGGCGGCCGCCGTGGTCTCGGTGATCGCGGGCTTCTGGATCGGGCTGATCTGGCTCCCGCTGGCCGGTGTGGCCAGCAACGTGCTGTGGCTGAACCGCCGCAAGGCGAAGCTGGCCGAGGCCGCGACGGCGGCCGAGCAGGACTAGTTCTTCCAGAAGCTGAAGAGGTACCGGCCGACCGTCGCGTAGTCGGTGTCCACGCCGAACAGGTTCATCAGGTCGTGGACGATCCCGAAGAAGAACGAGTTCACCTCGGGCTGCCACAGCAGCGCGAACACCGCGAGCATGCCGTACGGCGCGAACGGCTCGACCGCGCGCCGGGTCTTGACCGAGAGCCAGGGCTCGATGATCCCGTAGCCGTCCAGGCCGGGCACCGGCAGCAGGTTCAGCAGGGCCGCGCTGAGCTGCAGCAGGCCGAGGAAGCCGAGGGCGCAGGCGAAGGGCGAGACGGTCAGCTCGTAGCCGTAGTAGGAGGCGTGCACGGTCGAGTCGTCCAGCCAGCCGGCGCCGACCGGGATCAGCAGCGCCGCCGCGAACACCAGGTTCACCAGCGGCCCGGCCGCCGAGATCAGGCTGTGCTTGAGCCGGCCCTGGATCCGGTGCCGCTCGATCCACACCGAGCCGCCGGGCAGACCGATGCCGCCGAGGATCACGAAGACGATCGGCAGCACGAAGCTGAGCAGCACGTTCGCGTACTTCAGCGGGTTGAGCGTGAGGTAGCCCTTGGCGCCGACGGTGATGTCGCCGCCGTGCAGCGCGGTGCGCGCGTGGGCGTACTCGTGCAGGCAGAGCGAGACCATCCACCCCGACACCACGAACAGGAACACCCCGAACCGGGCGTTGCCGTAGCCGGCGTACACCGCCCAGGCGGAGGTGCCGAGGGTGGCGAGGAGCACCCAGAACACCGGGCTGATCCGGCGGTCCTCGCTGCGGGATCGCGGCGTGGCGGCGAAGGTCATGGTGGGGGTGCTCCGTGGGCAGAGGGAAGGGGAATACCGGCAGGGACCGATCATGCCGGGCGGGCCGGTGGCCGGACAAGCCGTGTGGGGTGAACGTCCGAGGGCTCGTCCCCGGTTCCGCCGCCGTCCGGGCCGGCCGTGGGAGCCGGCCGTGGGAGTCGGCCGTGGGAGCCGACACAATTGTGCGGCCCCGCCACCGCCCATCGACCAGAATGGACCGGTGCACTACGGCATCCTCGGGACCACCACGGCCCACCACGACGACGGCACACCGGTCCCGCTCGGCGGCGCCCGGCTGCGGGCCCTGCTCACCGCGCTGGCCCTGCGCCAGGGCCGGCCGGTCCCGGCCGACCTGCTGGTGGACGAGGTGTGGGACGCCGAGCCCCCGCAGGACTCCTCCGCCGCGCTGCAGACCCTGGTCGGCCGGCTGCGCCGCACCATCGGTCGGGAGCGGGTCGGCTCCGGCCCCGCCGGGTACTGGCTGACCGAGCCGGCCACCGACCTCGCCGACTTCCAGCGGCTGAGCGGCGAGGGCCGTCGCGCCCTGGACGCCGGCGACCACGCGCTGGCCGCCGGGCGGCTGCGCGCCGCACTCGCCCTGTGGCGCGGCCCGGCCCTGGCCGACCTGCCCGACCGCGCGGGCCCGGCCGCCCGGCTGGAGGCTCAGCGGGACGAGGTCCGCCGCCACCGGATCACCGCCGACCTCGGGCTCGGCCGGGCCGCCGAGCTGGTCGCCGAACTCGCCGAGTTGTGCGAACGGCAGCCGCTGGACGAGCCCCTGCAGCTGCTGATGCTCCGGGCACTGCACGAGAGCGGCCGCACTGCCGAGGCGCTGCGCCACTACGAGCGCACCAGGCGGGCCCTGGCGGAGGAGCTCGGCGTCGACCCCGCTCGTCAACTCCAGTCCGTGCACGCCGAGTTGCTCGCCTCATCGGAGCCTCCGCGGCCCGCCACGGCAGTGCCGCCCGCGCCGCCCGTGCCGCCCGCGCCAGCCCCCCAACTCCCGCGCGCCGGAAGCAACCTGCGCGGCCGGCTGACCAGCTTCGTCGGCCGTGAGGTCGACATAGCCGCCCTGCGCGGCATGGTGACGGGCCGTCGGCTCGTCACCCTGACCGGCCCCGGCGGCTCCGGCAAGACCAGGATGTCGATCGAGGCCGGCCGCGCCGAACAGTCCGCCGGACACTGGCCGGACGGCGTCTGGGTGGCCGAACTCGCCCCGCTGGAGAGCCCGGACGCCGTCCCCGCCGCCGTGGTCTCCGCGCTCGGCCTGCGCGAGATCCAGCTGCACAGCGCCAACATGGTCGCCGAGGTGATGGACAAGCGCGCCGAGGACCCGGTGCGCCGGCTGGTCGAACACTGCGGCCACCGTCGGATGCTGCTGATCCTGGACAACTGCGAGCACCTGATCCAGGCCGCCGCCGACCTTGCCGACGTGCTGCTCGCCGAGTGCCCCGGGCTGACCGTGCTCGCCACCAGCCGCGAGCCGCTCGGCGTGCCCGGCGAGATGGTGCTGCCGGTCGAGCCGCTGCCTGACCCGGTGGCGCTGCGGCTGTTCGCCGAGCGCGCCGCCACCGCCCGTCCCGGCTTCGACCCGCAGAGCGACCCGGGGGCCTGCGCCGAGATCTGCCGCCGCCTGGACGGCCTGCCGCTGGCCATCGAACTGGCCGCCGCCCGGCTGCGGGTGATGACGGCCCGCCAGATAGCCGAACGCCTGGACGGCCGCTTCGCGCTGCTCACCGCCGGCAGCCGCACCCTGCTGCCGCGCCAGCAGACCCTGCGCGCGGTCGTCGACTGGAGCTGGGACCTGCTGGGCAAGCGGGAGCGGGCGGTGCTGCGGCGCCTGTCGGTGTTCGCGGGCGGCTGGCAGCTGGAGGACGCCGAGGCGATCTGCGCCGACGGCGCCGAGGTGGCCCGGGGCGAGGTCGCCGCCCTGCTGCTGTCCCTGGTCGACAAGTCCCTGCTGGTGGCCGACCTGGACGACGACAGCCTGCCGCGCTACCGGATGCTGGAGACCATCCACGAGTACGCCACCGAGCGGCTGGCGGGGTCCGCCACCGAGCGCGCCGCCACCGAGGCCGCCCACCTGGCCCACTTCTGCTCCGTCGTCGCGTCCGCCGACCAGGAGGTCCACGGAAACCGGCAGCTGCACTGGCTGGCCGTGCTGGAGCGGGAGCAGGACAACATCCGGGCCGCGCTGCGCCGGGCGGTCGACCGCGGTGACGAGCAGCCGGCGCTGGTCCTCGCCCTCGGCATGAGCTGGTACTGGTCGCTGCGCGGCTACAGCCTGGAGGCCCGCGGCTGGTACACCGCGATCGCGGCCCTGGGCTCGGACCCGTTCGGCCCGGACGTCCCGCCGCCGGTGCCGCTGGAGCGCAACGTGCTCGCGTACGGCCTGCCGATGTCCGACGAGGTGCTCCGGGAGGCCCGCCGGCTGCTCGCGATGTTCCGGCTGCTCGGGCTGTTCGAGGGGAACCTGGACGTGCTCGGCGACCCGGAGGCGGTCGCGGTCGCCCAGTGCCTGACGGACGCCTACACCCCCGAACTGCCGCAGTCCTACCGGTTCCCGGCGCTGATGCGGGTGTTCGGCGCCTTCCTGTCCGGTCGGCTGGACCTGATGAAGGAGCTGCTGGACGACGCGGTCCGCGGCTGCGAGGTGCACGGCGCACCCAACGACCTGGCGTTCATCCTGCAGGCCCGGGCCAGGATGCTGAACGACTGGCCGGACGGCGCGGAGCAGAGCATCCGGGACGGCGAGCGCTCCCTGGAGCTGTACGAGCAGGCCGGCAACCTGTGGGGGGTCTCGCAGGCGCTGGCGGCCCGCGGCGAGTCGATGGCCAACCGGGGCGAGGCCGAGGCCGCCGCCGCCGCGTACGAGCGGGCGATCGAGCTGGCCGAGGAGCTGGGGGCGCCGCAGGAGGTGCCGCTCCTGAAGGTGCACCTCGGCAGTGCCCTGCTGGAGGGCGACCTGGCGCGTGGCGAGCGGGTGATCCGCGAGGCGGTGGAGTCCGTCGGCTCCTCGGGCGCCAACCAGTCCACCACCGGCGCTCTGATGATGGGCCACCTGACGCTCTGCGCCATCCGGGCCCAACGCGGCGACTACCAGGAGGCACTGGCCGAGCTGGACGTTCTCGACAGGATCACGGTGAGCGGCTTCGTGCCGACCATAGTGAAGGGGCTGATGCTCAGTTTCCGGGGCTGGATCATCGCCCGGGTAGGGGAGCCGGAGCGGGGGCTCGCCATGCTGCGCGAGGGCCGCCGGTCGCTGCGGGCGATGACGGCCGCGAGCGGTTTCGCGGATCACATGTCCGGGATGGTGGTGCCCGCGGTGTGCGGGGTGCTGTGCTCCTTCGCCGCGCGCGACGGGGACCTGGTGCGGGCCCGGCTGGCGGCGGTGCTGCAGGGCGCGCAGAGCGGGCTGCACGGCCCGAAGGGCGGCTACCTGGACCGGGTCGAGTACGAGCGGATGGCCGTCCAGCTGCGGGAGCTGCTGGGCGACGCCGGGTACGAGGAGGCCCGCGCCGAGGGCGACGGGATGACCCAGCAGCAGACCCACGAGCTGCTGGACGAGTTGATCGGATAGCGGTGGCCGGCCGGCGCCCGTCCCCTGGTCGCCGGCCGGCCCCGTCCCCGCGACGCGCGTCCTCGCGTCGCGGGGCCTCGCGCCGCTCGCTCAGGTCCGCTTGCGGAAGCGGGCCACCGCGAGCGGGGCGAAGATCGCGGTGGTGGTGACCGACCAGATCAGCACGATCATCACCGGGTGGGCCACCGCCCCCTCGCCGTTGAGCAGCGCGCGGGAGGCGTCGGCCAGCGCGGACAGCGGGTTGACCTTGGTGAAGGCCTGCAGCCAGCCGGGCATGGTGTCGGTCGGCGCGAAGATCGAGCTGCCGAACTGCATCGGCATCAGGACCAGCATGGAGACGCCCTGGACGGCCTGGGCGCTGCGCAGCGACATGCCCAGCAGCATCGAGATCCAGACGATCGACATGCCGAACACCAGCGACAGGCCGACCGCGGCCAGCAGCTCCGGCACACCGGTTTTCAGCTCGAAGCCGAGCAGGAAGGCGAAGGTCAGCAGGATCGCGGAGGAGAGCAGCGCCCGCAGCGTCTCCGCCATGATCTTGGAGAGCAGCACCGAGGCCCGTCCGATCGGCAGGGTGCGGAAGCGGTCCATCACCCCGGTCTGGAAGTCGCTGTTCAGGCCGGTGCCGACGGCCAGCGCCAGCGTCATGCCGGTCTGCCCGAGCAGCCCGGGGATCATGAACTGCTTGTAGGCGTCCTGGTTCCCGGCGAACATGGCGCCGCCGAAGACGTAGACGAACAGCACCGTGAAGACGATCGGCATCAGCACGGCGTCGAACATCGATTCCGGGTCGGCCTTGATCCGCATCAGGTTGCGCCTGGTCAGCGCGCCGATGTGGCGCATGGTTCCGGCCAGGCCGATCCGGGTGTCCTCTACCCGGGCGGGGGCGAGCGTGGCGGTGGTCATGCGACGGGCTCCTTGACGAGGTCGGCGGCGGGGGCGGTGGCCGCGTCGGTGGTGGGCTTGCCGGTGATGGCGAGGAAGACCTCGTCCAGGCTGGGAACCTTGGTGTCGACGCCGGCGATCGCGAAGCCGCGGGTGCCGAGCACCCCGATCACGGTGGTCAGTTGCTCCTCGTCGGTGAGCGGGACGGCGAGCAGGCCTTCGTCGGCGGAGACGGCGGCGCCGGTGATGCCGCTCTCGTGCAGGCAGCGGGCCATTTCCGGGAGTTCGGCCGGGTGCGCCGGGCGGACCTGGAGGATCTGGCCGCCGACCTTGGCCTTGAGCTCGGCGACGGCGCCGTTGGCGATCACCTTGCCGCGGTCGATGACGGTCAGCTCGCTCGCGAGCTGCTCCGCCTCCTCCATGTACTGGGTGGTCAGCAGCACGGTGCTGCCCTCGGCGACCATCCGCTGCACCTCGTCCCAGACCTCGTTGCGGGTGCGCGGGTCCAGGCCGGTGGTGGGCTCGTCCAGGTAGAGCACCCGGGGGCGGCCGATCATGCTGGCGGCCAGGTCGAGGCGGCGGCGCATGCCGCCGGAGTAGGTCTTGGCGGGCCGCTTGGCGGCCTCGGTGAGCGAGAAGCGCTCCAGCAGTTCGGCGGCCCGGGCCTTGGCCTCGCGGCTGGAGAGGTCGAGCAGCCGGCCGATCAGGTAGAGGTTCTCGTAGCCGGAGAGCAGCTCGTCCACCGAGGCGTACTGGCCGGTCAGGCCGATGGTGCGGCGCAGCTGCTTGGGCTGGCGCAGGACGTCGTAGCCGCCGACGTACGCGGTGCCGGCGTCGGGCTTGATCAGGGTGGAGAGAACGCGCACCAGGGTGGTCTTGCCCGCGCCGTTGGGGCCGAGCAGGGCGAGGACGGTGCCCTCGCGGACGGTGAGGTCGACCCCGTCGAGGGCCTTGGTGGCGCCGTAGTGCTTGACGATGCCGTGCACCTCGACGGCATTCCCGGCGGCTCCCCGCGTGTTCGGGGCGGTGGCGATTCCTGTCATGCCCCCAGGTTGTCCGCCCCGGCTGTCGGCCCCCTGT
The DNA here is from genome assembly GCF_044768305.1 of Kitasatospora sp. NPDC101155. Lineage (NCBI taxonomy): Bacteria > Bacillati > Actinomycetota > Actinomycetes > Kitasatosporales > Streptomycetaceae > Kitasatospora > Kitasatospora sp. NPDC101155. The sequence goes on from NZ_JBIWPN010000003.1 coordinate 49,518, forward strand.
CGCGCGGCCGTGCCCGCTGTCACCGCGCTGTCACCGCGCTGTCACCGCCGTCCGGGTGGGGCGTCCTCGATCGAGGAGGCCCCACTGAAAGAAAAATCAATTTTGAACAAACAGGGAAAGATCAATGGTCCCTCGGCAATCCGAGGGACCAGGATTTAAGAAGATACTCGCGACCTATCGAGGAAGCTTCCTGGCGATAGGACATGCAAAAATTAACAGGAGGATGGTCGGCGAAACGGGCCGACCGCCTTGCCTAGGCGGCTGAAGAGAAATTTTGGCGCGGGCCTCCTCTGGCGAGGAGGCCGCCGCCTTAAAGACCACGAGAATTTCGATCGATTAGCAGCTGTGCCCCTCGGTCAGCCGAGGGGCACAGCTGAGGATCCTAGGAGCATCTCCCGCTACTTCTGAATACCGCCCAGCAGAGCCTTCCGGTGTTGCCAGGCGAGCCGCAGCAGGGCCGCGCCGGCGGGCTGCATCGGTTCGGTGCCTGTGAGGCGATCTACCTGCTCAGCGGTGAACGGAATCCCCGTCGAGCGCCCGGTCGCGTCCTCCTGCCCGACGCGGTGGCCTTCGTCGTTGGTGGAGACGATCCGCTGGAACGTCTCGTCGAACAAGTCGGCGTCGAACACGGCCACTGTCAGCATGTCGGTGACGAAGGTCAGCGGATCCATGCCGAGGCCGAGCCAGAAGACCCGCAGTCTCCCGTCTTCGCGAGCGGCCGTGAGTGCCTTGCTGGGCGGCCAGGCCGCGTAGTCGATCGGCGCCCTGTCGCTTCCGTAGTCCTCGGTGTCACCGAGCAGTTCCTCGCTCAGCTCCCTGAGGATCGCTCGCCAGAGATCGAAGTCGTTCCCCTCATTCCACGGCGCGTCGTGTGACGCCTGGAACATCCCGACAGGCATGACCTGGTAGAGGCCCCCACCGCTGGCGACCTTTTCAGGGTCGCGCCAGTGCAACACGAACTCGGCTTCGCCGGACGCAAGATCGTTCCGGATGGTCAGCGTGCTCGTCGCCGCCATGACGGGCCGACGCGTGAGGTCGGTCGGATCGGCGATGGATGCGCGAAAGGGCGTTGCCGAAGGGGCCACTGGCTTGTCCGAGCTCGCCAGGACTGCCGCAGCGTACTCGTGCGCGGCGGCCTCGCAGATGTTGATCACGTCGAAGTACTGGCCACGGCCGAAGGTCAGCGTCGGACCAGTGGCTGATGCCTCAACGTCGAGCAGGCGGTAGCAGCTTCGGTTCTCGAACAGCCTTGGTTTGGCGAGTTCCCGAACTGCGTCCGCATAGCTTCGGTAGACGCTCCCGTCCTCCCGGTGCGGTCGGATGTGATCGAGCTCTGGCTCACTGCCGTTCAACGGTGCTGCGGGCGCGTCTGGCTTCCAGTTCAGCCGGACGTGCTCCAGCGGCACCGGCTGTTCCGGAATCCAGTGCCGTCGGGCCAGAAGGGGTGTCCCCGGAATGAGACTCTTGGGCGTATGCTCTGCCAGCAGCCGACCGGTCAACGCGTGACGCTGATCGTTCAGGAAGCCGCGTACCCGTCGCCACTGCTCTCCACTGTCGAATGGGGTGGGCTGGACGTCTGCCACGGGCGGGCTGGGCACGATGCTCCTTCTGTGCATGTGGGCGCGATGCTTTGCAGTCGGCTACGAGCCGAGCAGCAGATCGCGGTACTTCCAGGCCAGGGCCAAGCATGCCGCGCCTGGCGGCGCCATGGGCTCATTTCCGATGAACTGTAGGGCGTTCTGCTCGGTGAACGGGATGCCGGCAGAGGTGTCCTGGCCATTCCACTCTGTGGCGGTCACCCCCTCGGCGTTGGTCTTAACGACCTCGCCGAACAACTCCTCGAAGACCTCGTCTTCGATCACGAGCGCTGTCGGGATGGTTGCCGCCAACGTGAGCGCGTCACAGCCCACGCCGAAGCAGTACAACCGGATCCTCCGGGTTCGCCGGGCTCGCTCAAGCGCACGGTAGAGCGGCCATCGACGAGCTCACCCGCCCCCACGCCCCGGCCTCGGCCGCGACCGCGCAGATCGACTACTTCTGCCGGGTCCTGGACGGCGAGCGGCCCAACACCTCCGGCCCCGACCAGCACCTCGCGCACGCCGCGTTCATCGCCTCCTGCTACCAGTCCAAGGCAGCGGGGCGCTACATCGACCCGAAGGAGATGCTGTGACCAGCCCCCTCGCCCTGCTCGGCGGCAAGCCCGAAGTGACCGCCTCGGGCCCGCACTTCACCTGGCCGCCGATCGACGACACCACCCGCGCCAAGGTTGCCAGCCAGCTGGAGGAGTCGATCTCCATCCCCGGCCGGTCCGGCATCGTCGCCGAGCTGGAGGACGGCCTGCAGGAGTACCTCGGCGTCCGGCACGCGGTCACCACCAGCTCCGGCACCGCCGCTCTGCACGCCACCTACTGGGCCGCGAGGATCAAGCCCGGCGACGAGGTCATCGTCCCGGCCTGGACCTTCCACGCCACCGCATCCCCGCTCTTCCACCTCCGCGCGGTGCCGGTGCTGTGCGAGACCGGACCGGACGGCAACATCGACCCGAACCGGATCGAGGAGCTGATCACCCCCCGCACCCGGGCCATCATGGTCACCCACCTGTGGGGCAAGCCCGCCGACATGACCGACATCGTCGCTGTCGCGAACGCCCACGACCAGCTCGCCCGCCTCGACGGCTACCTCGCCGGCCGGGCCGAGATCGCCCGCTACCTCACCGGCCAACTCGCCCGGATACCCGGCCTGGAGGTCACCGAGATGCCCGAAGGGGTGGTCCCGTCCTGGTACGGGCTGACACTCACCTACCGGCCCGACGAGCTCGACGGCCTGCCGATCGAGCGCTTCCACCAGGCGCTGATCGCCGAAGGCGCCACCGAGTTCGACCGCCCCGGCTCCACCTGCCCCATGAACCAGCTCCCGCTGTACCAGCAGCCCAGCACGCTCTTCCCCGGCCACCCGCACTCCCACCGCCGCTACAAGCCCGGGGACTTCCCCGTCGCCGAGCACGCCCACGCCCACACGATCAAGCTCCCGGTCTGGCATCGTGAGCAGGATCTGGAGGTGGCCGAGCAGTACGTCCGCGCGGCCACCAAGATCAGCGACCATCACAAGGAGCTGCAGTGACCGTCACCTCCCCCGAGTTCGTGGCCGGCCTGGCCGCCGACGCCGAAGCCGCAGGCATCACCGGCTTCGTCGCCGCCGCCGTGATCAACCACGACGGCCGGGTCCTGCTCGTACGGCGCAACCCCGACGACTACATGGGCGGGATGTGGGAGATCCCCTCCGGGACCGTCGAGTTGGAGGAGGAAGAGACCATCCTCGACGCCCTGTACCGCGAGACCGAGGAGGAGACCGGGCTGACCATCAAGGAGGTCACCGGCTACATCGGGCACTTCGACTACCAAAACAGCCGCGGCGGCACGACCCGGCAGTTCAACTTCGCCGTCATCGTGGAGAAGACCGAACCGATCGTCCTCACCGAACACGACGCCCACCAGTGGGCACTCCCCACCGAGTTCCCCGAGGTCAGCGACGCGGTCCGCCAGCTGATCGCCCGCTGAGGTGGCGCGAGTGGCGGGGCCCTCGGATTTCCCGAGGGCCCCGCCACACTACGGTCGAGATGACCTGCTGCGGCTCAAGGGGGTGACTGCTGATGCGCTGCCGAGCTCCTGTCTGGCCTGGTCCAATTCCAGCGACAGCTCTACGGCGATCTTCGTCAGGACCTTGCTCTTCTCACGTTCGGTAGCGAGGTCTGCCTTGAGGGCCTTGATCTTCTCCTTCAGGGCCTTGTTCTGCTCGTGGACCTGCCTCGTCGCCGCTTCGGCGATGTCGAAGCGGCGACGAGGTGAAGCGGGTGGGCGTCAGTGGAAGCTGTGCTCCGCCGCCGGGAAAGCGCCGGTGCGGACCTCTTCGGCGAACTCGCGGGCGGCCTCGCCCAGGACGCCGCGCAGGTTGGCGTACTTCTTGACGAACTTGGGCACCCGGCCCGCCGTCATGCCGGCCATGTCGGTCCAGACCAGCACCTGGGCGTCGGTCTCCGGCCCGCCGCCGATGCCGACGGTCGGGATCGCCAGCTGCTCGGTGACCTGGGCGGCCAGCTCGGCCGGGACAGCCTCCAGGACCACCGAGAAGGCACCGGCCTGCTGGACGGCCTTGGCGTCGCGCAGCAGCTGGTGCGCCGCCTCGTCGCCGCGGCCCTGGACGGGGTAGCCGCCGAAGGCGTGCACGGACTGCGGGGTGAGGCCGATGTGCGCCATCACCGGGATGCCGGCCTCGACCAGCAGCTCGATCGAGCGGGCGCTGCGCTCGCCGCCCTCCAGCTTGACCGCGCCGACCCCGGCCTCCTTCATCAGCCGGGCGGCGTTGTGCATGGCCTGGGCGGGCGACTCCTGGTACGAGCCGAACGGCAGGTCGGCGACGATCATCGCGCGCTGGGTGCCGCGGACGACGGCGGCGGAGAGCATCGCCATCTGATCCATGGTCACCGGCACGGTGGTCTCGTAGCCGAGGTGGCAGTTGCCGGCGGAGTCGCCGACCAGCAGGACGGGGATCCCGGCCTCGTCGAACACCCCTGCGGTGAGGGCGTCGTAGGCGGTCAGCATCGCCCACTTCTCGCCGCGCTGCTTGGCGGCGGCGAGGTCGCGGACGGTGACGCGGCGGTTGGTGACCCCGCCGTAGAGGGTGGTGGTCGACGCCTGGTTCTGGGCAGGCGAAGGCGAAGAAGCGTTCATCGAACGGACTCCTGAAGGGTTGTCGTCTCGTGGCGCCGTGCGGCGTCCCCGGATCACCTCCATGCTTGCACGCCCCGACGTGAGCGCAAAGAGGGGTGCGCGCGACCGGGTGCGATCCACGCCACACCGGCCCCTCCGGGCCATCTGGGCTTTGCCTCCATTTTGCGAAACGGAGTCGTCTCGTATCGTATTGGCCGCTACTCTGGTGCGGGGGGTTACGAGACGTCCGCGACTCGCAAATGCCCGCCAGTGCCACGCCAACACGGACGGGAAGACCAATGACCACCGCAGCCGCGCCACCCCGTGTGCCGGAAGCCATCCACCGCAGACGCTGGGCGATCCTGTGCACCCTGGTGCTCGCCCTGCTCGTCGTCGTGCTCGACAACTCGATCCTCAACGTCGCGATGAAGACCATCGCGACCCCCGCCCCGGTCGGTCTGGGTGCCACCCAGAGTGACCTCGAATGGGCGATCAACTCCTACACCCTGGTGTTCGCCGGGCTGCTCTTCACCTCGGGCCTGCTCGGTGACCGCTTCGGCCGCAAGCGTGCCCTGCTGGCCGGCATGGTGGTCTTCGGCATCGCCTCGCTGCTGTCCGCGATGGCCGGCTCGCCCGGTGAACTCATCGGCTACCGCGCCCTGATGGGCGTCGGCGGCGCGCTCGCGATGCCCGCCACGCTGGCGATCATCATGAACGTCTTCGAGCGCGAGGAGCAGCCCAAGGCGATCGGCATCTGGGCCGGCGCGGTCGGCCTGGCCATCGCCATCGGCCCGATCACCGGCGGCCTGCTGATCGAGCACTTCTGGTGGGGCTCGGTCTTCCTGGTCAACGTCCCGATCGTGGTCGTCGCGGTGATCGCGATGGCGATCCTGGTCCCCGAGTCCAAGGACCCCAGCCCGGGCAAGATGGACCCGGTCGGGGTGCTGCTGTCGATCATCGGCCTGGTCGCGCTGATCTACGGCATCATCAAGGGCGGCGAGCTGGCCGACTTCACCTCCTTCGAGGCCTGGGGCCCGACCCTGCTCGGAGTGCTCGCGCTGGTCGCCTTCGTCTGGTTCGAGCGCCGCACGCCGTTCCCCGCGCTGGACGTCACCTGGTTCCGCAACAAGGTGTTCAGCGCCTCGGTGGTGGTCGTCGCCGTGATCTTCTTCGCGCTGATGGGCGTCTCCTTCTTCGGCGTCTTCTACACCCAGAGCGTGCGCGGCTACAGCGCCCTGCAGGCCGGTCTGCTGATGCTGCCGCTGGCCGTCGCCCAGCTGATGTTCGCCCCGCGGGCCCGGCTGGTGGTCGACCGCCTCGGCGTCGCCGCCACCGCCGCCGGCGGCATGGTGCTGGTCGCGATCGGCTTCGTCGGCTACACCGTGCTGACCGCGACCACCCCGATCTGGGTGCTGATCGTGCTCGGCCTGGTGATGGGTGCGGGCATGGCGCACGTCATGCCGCCGGTCACCGTCGCGATCATGGGCTCGCTGCCCCGCGAGAAGGCCGGCGCCGGATCGGCCGTCAACAACACCTTCCGCCAGGTCGGCGGCTCACTCGGGGTCGCCGTGCTCGGCGCGGTGCTCTCCACCGTCTACCGGGACGGGATGGCCGACACCCTCAACCACCTGCCCGAGGGGCTGCGCGAGAAGGCCGGCGAGTCGCTGGAGTCCACCCTGGCCATCGCCGAGCGGATCCCGAACGGCGCGGGCAAGGCGCTGATCGCCCCGGCGAACGACGCCTTCATCCACGCCATGCACGTCGTGGCCTCGCTCTCGGTGGGCATCTCGCTGGTCGGTGCGCTGGTCGCCTGGTTCCTGCTGCCGCGCCGCACCGCCGCCCCCGGCGGCCCGGCCGGACCGGCCCCGGCGCAGCCGGGCCAGACCCGGGAGGCCGCGGCCGCCGACGCCTGATCTGCGGATCAGCTGCGCGACAATGGCCCTGCCGACCGGTGCACCCGGTCGGCAGGGCCTCGGTCCAGGCGGGGCCACCCGCCCGCGGACCCACCTACCGAAACGCCACGGCGCCCGCGCGCCCGGGGTCAGCGAGGGAGAGACATCGGGGATGAGGACGGACACGCCGAGCGCCGACACCGGGCAGCACTGTGCGGCCGCACGCCGCGGCCGGCCCCGCAGTGAGGCCGCCGAGCAGGCCATCTTCACCGCTGTCGAGGACATGATGGCCGCCGGCACCACACTCTCCGAGCTCACCATCGAGGGCATCGCCACCGCCGCCGGCGTCGGCAAGGCCACCATCTACCGGCGCTGGTCCAACAAGGAGGCCCTGCTGGTCGACGTGGTCAGCCGGCTGGAGGTCCCGGTGCCGGAGCCGTCCGGCGGCAGTGCCCGGGACGACCTGATCGAGATGATCGACTACGTCCGCCGGCGCGGCCTCGCCAAGCGCACCCGCTGGGTGCTCAAGGCCGCCCTCGGCCAGATGCAGACCCTCCCCGAGCTGTACACCGCGTACCGCGAGCGGGTGATCAAGCCCCGCCGGGAGGCCGGGCTCGGCCTGATCCGCCAGGCCGTCGCCGAGGGCATCATCCGTGACGACCTCGACCTGGACCTGCTCGGCGACCTGCTGATGGGCCCGATCCTCTACCGCAGCATCCTGTGGGACGACTCCGACCTGGAGGACCCGGACCTCGCCCGCAAGATGGTCGACGCCCTGCTCGACGGTCTCGCGCCCAAGTAGCGCCCACGCAGCGCCCACGCAGCGCCCGAGTGGATCGTGTCCGGACGTGGCCTGGCTCACCAAACCGGGCCACGCCGGAACCCGCTCCCGGGGGCGGGCGTCTGTCCCGGCATAGGCTGAGCCGGGTATCCGATCAAACCGGCACCAGTCCGGCACTCCGCCCGTACCCGCACGGACCGGACGCCGGACCGGCGACGGCACGAACGAGGGAGCCACGGCATGACGCAGGCGGACAGCACCGACCGCATCACGGCCGCCTGGGGCACGGGCGCCGCCCCCGGCGGCCGTACCGGCGGCTTCCTCGGCCTGCGGGACTGGGGCCGGGACGGCCGCGGCAGCAGCACCTGGCGGCGCGGACTGGTGATCGCCCTGCTGGCCGTGCTCACCGCCGTGCTGCTGGCCTTCCACGCCGAGGTGCCCAACGGCGTCGGCAACCTCGGCAGCCTGCTGGAGACCTTCCTGCCCTGGCTGGGCCTGGCCGTCCCGGTGCTGCTGGTGCCCGCGCTGCTGCGCCGCTCCGCCACCGCGCTGCTCGCCCTGCTGCTGCCCGCCGTGCTGTGGGCCAACCTGTTCGGCGGGCTGCTGACCGACAAGAGCGGCGGCAAGGGCGACTGGACGGTGGTCAGCCACAACGTCGCCGCCGACAACACCGACGTGCCGGGCACCATCCGCGGCCTGGTGGCCTCGGACGCCCAGATCGTCGCCCTGCAGGAGCTGGCCGGCAAGGCTCTGCGGGCCTACGAGACCGGCCTCGCCGACGCGTACCCGTACCACGCGGTGGAGGGGACGGTCGGGCTCTGGTCGAAGTACCCGATCAGCGGGGTCTCCCCGGTGGACCTGAAGATGGGCTGGACCAGGGCGTTCCGGGCCCAGGTGGCCACCCCGCAGGGCCCGGTCGCGGTGTACGTCGCGCACCTGCCGTCGGTCCGGCTCAAGGCCGAGAGCGGTTTCACCGTCGACCAGCGGGACGTCAGCGCCCAGGCGCTCGGGGACGCGATCCAGGGCGAGCAGCAGAAGAAGGTCCTGCTGCTCGGCGACCTGAACGGCACCATGAACGACCGCAGCCTGGCGCCGGTCACCTCGCAGATGCGCTCGGCCCAGGGCGCCGCCGGGGACGGCTTCGGCTTCAGCTGGCCGTCCGCCTTCCCGATGGCGCGGATCGACCAGATCATGAGCAAGGGTGGGCTCAAGCCGGTGGACTCCCGCACCCTGCCCCGGGACGGCAGCGACCACCTCGCGGTGGCCGCCGCCTACCGGTACTCCTCGTAGGTCAGCCGCGCCGCCAGCGGTTGGTGATCGGCAGCCGGCGGTCCCGGCCGAAGTTCTTCACCGAGATCTTCGGGCCCGGCGGGTACTGGCGCCGCTTGTACTCGGCGGTGTCGACCAGCCGGACCACCCGGTCCACCACGGCCGGGTCGAAGCCGGCCGCGACGATCGCGTCCCGGCCCTCGTCGCCTTCGATGTAGCGGTCCAGCACGCTGTCCAGCAGGTCGTAGTCGGGCAGCGAGTCGGTGTCCTTCTGGTCCGGCCGCAGCTCGGCGGACGGCGGCTTGCTGATCGTGTTCGCCGGGATCGGCGGCACCTCGCCGCGCCGCTCGGCCTCCTCGTTGCGCCAGCGGGCCAGCCGGAAGATCAGCGACTTGTAGACGTCCTTGATCGGCCCGAACGCGCCCACCGAGTCGCCGTACAGGGTCGAGTAGCCGACCGCCAGCTCGCTCTTGTTGCCGGGCGCGAGCACGATGTGCCCCTCCTGGTTGGAGATCGCCATCAGCAGGGTGCCGCGCAGCCGGGACTGCAGGTTCTCCTCGGCCAGGCCGGTCAGCTCGGTGGCACTCAGGTAGGCGTCGAACATCGGGGCGATGGAGACGGTCCGGAAGTGCAGCCCGGTGCGGCGGGCCAGCTCGGCCGCGTCGTCCCGGGAGTGCTGGGAGGAGTAGCGGCTGGGCATCGAGACGCAGTACACGTTCGAGGGCCCGATCGCGTCCACCGCGATCGAGGCCACCAACGCCGAGTCGATGCCGCCGGAGAGGCCGATCAGCACCGATTCGAAGCCGTTCTTGGTCACGTAGGCCCGGGTGCCGGCGACCAGTGCCGCCCAGATCTCGGCCTCGTCGGACAGTCGCGGCGCGACCCCGGCGTCGAGCCGTCCGGCGGGGGCCCCGGCCTGCTCGCCGCCCAGCTCGGTGCGGACCAGGCGGAGCCCGTCGCTCAGCAGCAGGCCGTCGGTGTGGTCGCTGCTGGCCGCCGGCAGATCGAGGTCCAGCACCAGCAGGTGCTCCTCGAACTGCGGGGAGCGGGCGAGGACTTCGCCGTCCGCGCCGACCACGATCGAGTCGCCGTCGAAGACCAGCTCGTCCTGGCCGCCGACCATGTTGACGTACGCCAGGGTGCAGCCTGCCTCGGCCGCGCGCCGCTGGACCAGCTCCAGCCGCTGGTCGTCCTTGTTCCGTTCGTACGGCGAGCCGTTGACCACCAGCAGCAGTCCGGCCTCGGCCTCGCGGGCGGCGGTGACCCGGCCGCCGTCCTGCCAGATGTCCTCGCAGATGGCCAGCGCGACGTCCACCCCGTGCACCCGCAGCACCGGCAGCTGGTCGCCCGGGACGAACCAGCGGTACTCGTCGAAGACGCCGTAGTTGGGCAGGTGGTGCTTGGCGAAGCGGGTGACCACCTCACCCCGGTGCAGTACGGCGGCGCAGTTCTGCGGCGACCCGGCCGGGCGGCCGAAGCGCGGCGAGGCGTGGTCGGAGCGCCCGAGGTAGCCGACCACCACCGGTACCTCGCCCAGCCCGTCGTCGGCCAGCCGCCCGGCCAGCTCGACCAGCGCACCGCGGGAGGCCTCGACGAACGAGCTGCGCAGGGCGAGGTCCTCGACCGGGTACCCGGTCAGGGCCATCTCGGGGAACGCGACCAGCTGGGCACCGGCCTCGACGGCCTGCCTGGTCCAGCGCACCACCTCATCGCTGTTGCGGGCGATGTCACCGACCCAGGGGTCGATCTGGCACAGGGCGAGACGGAGATTGGGCATGCCCCGAGTGTAATCGTCTAACTGACGCAATGTCCCGCGAGGGGGTCCGGAACCGGGGTCGGCACTGCCGGGCGGCGCGATGATCGGCCATGATGGGGGCAGTCGCCGCGCGAGGTCTTTCGGGGGTCGCCCGGGCGTAACACGAGCGTAAAGAGCAGAGGTGAGACTGTCCCCATGGGCAAGCAGCAGCAGTTCGTGCTTCGGACGCTCGAAGAGCGTGACATCCGGTTCGTCCGGCTGTGGTTCACCGATGTGCTCGGGTTCCTGAAGTCGGTCGCGGTGGCGCCGGCCGAACTGGAGCAGGCCTTCGAGGAGGGCATCGGCTTCGACGGCTCGGCGATCGAGGGCTTCGCCCGGGTCTACGAGTCCGACATGATCGCCAAGCCGGACCCGACCACCTTCCAGATCCTGCCGTGGCGTTCGGAGACCCCGGGGACCGCCCGGATGTTCTGCGACATCCTGATGCCGGACGGCTCGCCCTCCTACGCCGACCCCCGGTTCGTGCTCAAGCGCACCCTGGAGAAGGCCTCGGACCTGGGCTTCACCTTCTACACCCACCCCGAGATCGAGTTCTTCCTGCTGAAGAACCTGCCGGGCGACGGCACCCCGCCGATCCCGGCCGACCAGTCCGGCTACTTCGACCACACCCCGCGCGGGGTGGGCCACGACTTCCGCCGCCAGGCGATCACCATGCTGGAGTCGATGGGCATCTCGGTCGAGTTCTCGCACCACGAGGGCGCCCCCGGCCAGCAGGAGATCGACCTGCGCTACGCCGACGCGCTGTCCACCGCCGACAACATCATGACCTTCCGGCTGGTCATGAAGGAGGTCGCGCTGGAGCAGGGCGTGCACGCGAGCTTCATGCCCAAGCCGTTCTCCGAGCACCCGGGCAGCGGCATGCACACCCACGTCTCGCTGTTCGAGGGCGACCGCAACGCCTTCCACGAGTCCGGCGCCGAGTACCAGCTCTCCAAGGTCGGCAGATCCTTCATCGCCGGCCTGCTGCGGCACGCCGCCGAGACCGCCGCCGTCACCAACCAGTGGGTGAACTCCTACAAGCGGATCTGGGGCGGCTCCCAGCGCACCGCCGGCGCCGGCGGCGAGGCCCCCTCGTACATCTGCTGGGGCCACAACAACCGCTCGGCGCTGATCCGGGTGCCGATGTACAAGCCGGGCAAGCAGGGCTCCACCCGGATCGAGGTCCGCTCCCTGGACACCGGCTGCAACCCGTACCTCGCCTACGCCGTCACCCTCGCGGCCGGCCTCAAGGGCATCGAGGAGGGCTACGAGCTCCCGCCCGGCGCCGACGACGACGTGTGGGCGCTGTCCGACTCCGAGCGCCGTGCCCTCGGCATCCAGCCGATGCCGCAGAACCTCGGCGAGGCGATCGACCTGATGCAGCGCAGCGAACTGGTCGCGGAGACGCTGGGCGAGCACGTCTTCGACTTCTTCCTCAGGAACAAGCGCCAGGAGTGGGAGGAGTACCGCTCCGAGGTCACCCCGTTCGAGCTGCGGAAGAACCTCCAGGTGCTCTGAGTCCGGCTCAAACCCCTTCGGGCCCGTTGTCGTTCGTTCGGACGACGGCGGGCCCGCGGTGCGGCGGGGGCGGGTTCGAACGGCCGGGCCGGTCCACCCGCCGGTCATGCCCGGCGCCGCGTCGCGCGGGCGCGTAACCTGCTGGGGGGACGGATGGAGGGGCCGATGGCGGCGGAGGAACAGCGGGCCGGGAGCCGGGTCAGCCGGCCCGAGATCAGGCTGGTCCGGCGCGGGTTCACCGACCCCGCGCAGGCGGTGCGGCTGCTGGCGGGCCCCGCACTGGTGGGCCTGGCCGACGACCCGGTGGTGCTGGACGCGCTCGGCGCCACCGCCGACCCCGACCTCGCGCTGCTGGGCCTGGCCCGGCTGCTGGAGGCCGCCGACGAAGGCGAGCGGCACACCCTGCGCGACACCCTCGCCACCTCCAAGCCGTTGCGCGACCGGCTGTTCGGCGTGCTCGGCGTCTCCACCGCGCTCGGCGACCACCTGGCCCGGCACCCGCACGACTGGCACGTGCTGGTCACCTTCGAGCTGCGCGACATGCACCCCGGCCCGGAGGACTTCCGCCGCGCCCTCGCCGAGGGCGTCCGGGACGACACCCTCGGCCCGGCGAACGCGCTGCGGGTCGCCTACCGCCGCTGCCTGCTGGCCATCGCCGCCCGCGACCTCACCGGCACCACCGACCTCGCCCAGACCGCCGCCGAACTCGCCGACCTGGCCGGCGCCACCCTGCAGACCGCCCTGGACCTCGCCGCCGAGCAGGACCCGGAGGCCGCCGCGGCCTGCCGGCTCGCGGTGATCGGCATGGGCAAGTGCGGCGGCCGCGAACTCAACTACGTCTCGGACGTGGACGTCATCTTCGTCGCCGAGCCGCGCGAGGGCGTGGACGAGCACGAGGCGGTCAAGGCCGCCACCCGGCTGGCCGCCGCGCTCACCCGGCTCTGCTCGGACACCACCGGCGAGGGCACCATCTGGCCGGTGGACGCCAACCTGCGCCCGGAGGGCCGTAACGGCCCGCTGGTGCGCACCCTGGCCAGCCACCTCGCCTACTACCAGCGCTGGGCCAAGACCTGGGAGTTCCAGGCGCTGCTCAAGGCCCGCCCGGTCGCCGGGGACGCCGAACTCGGCGCCGCGTACGTCGAGGCGCTCGCCCCGATGGTCTGGCAGGCCGCCGCCCGGGAGAACTTCGTCACCGACGTGCAGCAGATGCGCCGCCGGGTGATCGACTCCATCCCGGCCACCGAACTGGACCGCCAGCTCAAGCTCGGCCCGGGCGGGCTGCGCGACGTCGAGTTCTCCGTCCAGCTGCTCCAGCTGGTGCACGGCCGCACCGATCCGGCGCTGCGCAGCGGCAACACCCTGGAGGCGCTGGCCGCGCTCTCCCGGGGCGGGTACGTCGGCCGGGCGGACGCCGCCTCGCTGGACGCCGCGTACCGCTTCCTGCGCTCGCTGGAGCACCGCATCCAGTTGCACCGGCTGCGCCGCACCCACCTGATGCCCACCGCTGACGAGGACCAGCGCCGCCTCGCCCGCTCGCTCGCCGCGCTGATCAACGACGACACCCGCTCCGACCCGGTGGCCGCGCTGCAGCGCGAGTGGAAGCGGCACGCGGTGGAGGTCCGGCGGCTGAACGAGAAGCTGTTCTACCGTCCGCTGCTCGACGCCGTCGCCGAGCTGCCGCCCGGCGCCGCCGGGCTGACCCCGGACGCGGCCCGGGCCCGGCTGGAGGCGCTCGGCTACGCCGATCCGGCCGCCGCGCTGCGGCACATCAGCGCGCTCGCCTCCGGGGTGAGCCGCAAGGCGGCGATCCAGCGCACCCTGCTGCCGGTGCTGCTCGGCTGGTTCGCCGACTCCGCCGACCCGGACGCCGGGCTGCTCAACTTCCGCCAGGTCTCCGACGCGCTCGGCCGCACCCCCTGGTACCTGCGGCTGCTGCGGGACGAGAGCGCCGCCGCCGAGCAGCTGGCCCGGGTGCTGTCGGCCGGCCGGCTCGCCCCCGACCTGCTGCTGCGCGCCCCCGAGGCGGTGGCGATGCTGGGCGACCCGCAGGGCCTGGTGCCGCGCGGCCGGGCGGCGCTGCAGTCGGAGATACTGGCCGCCGTCGGCCGGGCCGGGTCCGCCGCCGCCGCCGTGGCCGCCGCCCGGTCGGTGCGCCGCCGGGAGCTGTTCCGTACGGCTGCGGCGGACGTGCTCGGCCGGCTCGGGGAGGATCCGGGCGAGGCGCTGGACACCGCGGGGGAGGCGCTGACCGCGCTCAACGGCGCCACCCTCCAGGGCGCGCTGCGCGCCTGCGTGGCCGGCTGGGAGGCCGAGCACGGGGACCTGCCGACCCGGATCGCGGTGATCGCGATGGGCCGCTTCGGCGGTCACGAGCTGGGCTACGGCTCGGACGCCGACGTGCTCTTCGTCCACGAGCCGCTGCTCGGCTCGCTGGAGCAGGAGGCGGCCCGGGCCGCCCAGGCGGTCTGCAACGAGCTGCGGACCCTGCTGGCCGCGCCGTCCACCGAGCCGCCGCTGCTGGTCGACGCCGACCTGCGGCCGGAGGGGCGCAGCGGCCCGCTGGTGCGCACCCTGGCCTCGTACGCCGCCTACTACCGGCGCTGGTCGCACGCCTGGGAGAGCCAGGCGCTGCTGCGGGCCGAGCCGGTGGCCGGGGACGAGGAGCTGGGGGCGCGGTTCCGGCAGCTGATCGACCCGCTGCGCTTCCCGGGCACCGGGGTGCCGGAGCGGGACCTGGTGGAGATCCGCCGGATCAAGGCGCGGATCGAGGCCGAGCGGCTGCCGCGCGGGGCCGATCCGACCACCCACACCAAGATCGGCCGGGGCGGGCTGGCGGACGTGGAGTGGACGGTGCAGCTGCTCCAGCTCCAGCACGGGCACGAGCTGCCGGCCCTGCGCACCACCAGGACCAGGGCCGCGCTGGCGGCCGCCACGGAGGCCGGGCTGGTCGAGCCGACGGACGCGGAGGTGCTGGACACGGCCTGGGTGCTGGCCTCGCGGGTGCGGGCGGCGGTGATGCTGGTGCGCGGGCGGCCGGGGGACAGCTTCCCGGGCGAGGCCCGGGAGCTGGCCGGGGTGGCCCGCTACCTGGGGTACGGCGCCGGGCACAGCGGGGAGCTGGTGGACGACTACCGGCGCACCACCCGGCGGGCCCGGGCGGTGGTGGACCGGCTGTTCTACGGGTCCGGCTGAGCCTTCACGGGCATGTGAAAGGGGCCCCTGCGTGAGGGGCCCCGTTCGGTACCGCTACCGCCGCGCGGTGCTGACCGCCGGCTCGCTCCACTGCTCCGGGACGGTGATCGGCTCCTCCGTCGCCGTCTCCCGGGCGGGCACCTGCGGCAGCTTGTAGACCCACTCGTGGTAGATCCAGCGGGAGGTGAGGAAGCCCACCGCGAGGCAGATCTCGCCGCCGACGGCGTCCATCCAGAAGTGGTTGGCGGTCGAGATGATGACCGTCAGGGTGGTCAGCGGGTACATCAGGCCGAGCACCCGGACCCAGGTCCGGCGGGCCAGGTAGAAGATCGCCAGACCGCACCACATCGACCAGCCGATGTGCATCGAGGGCATGGCCGCGTACAGGTTGGAGACGTGCGCGGCGGGACCGGAGGCGAAGGAGCCCCAGGTGTGGTGGACCTGGACGGTGTCGATGAAACCGCCGCCGGTCATCAGCCGGGGCGGGGCCAGCGGGAAGAAGTAGAAGCCGATCAGGGCGATCCCGGTGGTGACGAACAGCGTCGTGCGGGCCGCGACGTAGCGGCCGGGGTGACTGCGGTAGAGCCAGACCAGCACGCCGATCGTGATGATGAAGTGCAGCGTCGCGTAGTAGTAGTTCATCCCGGTGATGAGCCACCCGACGCTGTCCATGGCGTGGTTGATCGAATGCTCGACGGCGATGCCGAGGTGCTGCTCCAGCTCCCAGATCCAGTGTGCGTTCCGCTGCGCCACCGCCTCCTGTTCGGGGACGGCGTTGCGCACGATCGAGTAGAGCCAGTAGCTGATCCCGATCAGGGCCAACTCGAACCAGATCCGCGGCCGGGCCGGTGAGCGGCGCTGGTCGCGGATGCGGCCGCGCAGGGCGGCGGTGCGGGACTGGGCGGCACGGGTGGCTCCATCGGGCAGCCGGGCCGGGGTGGCCGCCGCTGCTTCGGAACCGCCACCGTGGGCCGCGTCGGCGCGCCCGGCGTCGCCTCGCTGGATCTCGGTCGGTTCCCCCATGGTCGGCAAGTCTGCCAGACCGCTCGTAGCCGTCTGCTCATCCTCTGGAAGTGGATTCTTCACCGGCTGTCCCCCTTGAGGGCTAGGGGGCGGATCCCACCGGGGTAGGGGGTGCGATCGGTTCTGGTGCTTACCGGTGGAGCGGACATACGTCCCATTGTCAGGCCGGCGGCCGAAGGGGCGTAACCGGGGTGGTCCGGAGCGCCCGTGGCCTGGATTTTCCCGGCACGAAACGCTTTCTGCATCTTGCTGAAACATATTGCAGGCCGCTAGCTTCCTGGGAAATCGATCGCCCTTCCCCCTAAGGGAGCCCCTCAGTGGCCGATACGCCGCTCCGCCCCCGACGGAGCACCGCCCGACGGAGCACCGGCCGCCGCAGACCCGGCCGCACGGCCGTGCTGCTGGCCGCCGCACTGACCGCCGCCACCCTCGGCGGCGCCCCCGCGGCCCTCGCCGCCGCTCCGCCGCCCCCGCCCTCGGACGCCGCGCTGGCGGCCACCGCCGGGCGGCACGACCTCACCCGCGAGCAGTTCTACTTCGTCCTGCCCGACCGCTTCGCCAACGGCGACACCGCCAACGACACCGGCGGCATCACCGGCGGCCGGCTGGACAACGGCTTCGACCCCGGCGACAAGGGCTTCTACCACGGCGGCGACCTGGCCGGACTGATCCAGAAGCTCGACTACATCCAGAACCTCGGCACCACCGCGATCTGGATGGCCCCGATCTTCAAGAACAAGCCGGTGCAGGGCAGCGGAGCCGACGCCTCGGCCGGCTACCACGGCTACTGGATCACCGACTTCACCCAGGTCGACCCGCACTTCGGCACCAACGAGCAGCTGAAGGAGCTGATAGCCAAGGCGCACGCGCGCGGCATCAAGGTCTTCTTCGACGTCATCACCAACCACACCGCCGACGTCATCGACGACGCCGAGCAGCAGCACGGCTACCGCTCGGTCGGCGTGTACCCGACCCTCGACGCCGACGGCAACCCGGTCGACGAGACCGCGATCGCCGACGCCCAGGCCCCCTGGCCGAAGATCACCAAGGACTCCTTCCCCTACACCCCGGTCTTCCGCACCCCGGCCGACGCCAAGGCCAAGAGCCCGTCCTGGCTCAACGACCCGGCGCTGTACCACAACCGCGGCGACTCGACCTTCGTCGGCGAGTCCGCCACCGAGGGCGACTTCAACGGCCTGGACGACCTGGACACCCAGAACCCCCGGGTGGTGAAGGGCTTCGAGCAGGTCTACCAGCAGTGGGTCAAGGACACCGGTGTGGACGGCTTCCGGATCGACACCGTCAAGCACGTCGACATGGCCTTCTGGCAGCAGTGGGCGCCCGCGCTCAAGGACTTCGCCACCAAGCAGGGCAACAAGAAGTTCTTCATGTTCGGCGAGGTCTACTCCGGCGACCCGGCCGTCACCTCGCCGTACGTCACCAAGGGCAAGCTGCAGGCCACGCTCGACTTCCCGTTCCAGGGCGCGGCCCGCTCCTACGTCTCGCAGGGCGGCTCGGCCAGGAACCTCGCCGACGTCTACGCCCAGGACTACCGCTACACCAGCGCCGACACCGACGCGTACGAGCTGCCGACCTTCCTCGGCAACCACGACATGGGCCGCTTCGGCTCCTTCCTGCTCGCCGACAACCCGGGCGCCGACGACGCCACCCTGCTGAGGAAGGACCGGCTCGGCAGCGAGCTGCAGTTCCTCACCCGCGGCCAGCCCGTCGTCTACTACGGCGACGAGCAGGGCTTCACCGGCGCGGGCGGCGACAAGGACGCCCGGCAGGACATGTTCGCCTCCAGGACGCCCTCCTACAACAGCGACCGGGTGCTCGGCGGCGCCTCCGGCCCGGCCGACCGGTACGGGCAGGGCGGCGAGCTCTACCAGGGCGTCGCGGGCCTGGCCAAGCTGCGCCGGGACAACCCGGCGCTGGCCGACGGCGCGCAGATCGAGCGCTACGCGGCCGACGGCGCGGGCGTGTACGCCTTCTCCCGGATCGACGCCGGCCAGCAGGTCGAGTACCTGGTGGCGGTCAACAACGCCACCGAGGCGAAGACCGTCACGCTGGACACCTTCTCGGCGGGGATGGGCTTCGACCCGATCTACCCCTCGGCCGGAGCGCGGGTCACCAGCGGCGCGGACCGCAAGGTGACCGTGACCGTCCCGGCGCTGTCCTCCGTGGTGCTCAAGGCAGGCGCCAAGCTGGCCGCCGCCACCGCCTCCAAAACCAGTGCCGCGCCGCAGCTCTCGGTGCAGCCGCCGGCGGACGGCTCGACCGGCCCGGTCACGGTCGGCGCCACGGCGGACGGCGGCGGTTTCAACCGGGTGAGCTTCGCCGCGCAGATCGGCAACGGGCCCTGGCAGACCCTGGGGACGGCCGACACCGGGAAGTCCGGCTCCGACGGGCAGAGGCTCTTCGCCGTCACCCAGGACCTGAGCGCGGTCGCGCCCGGCACGGTCGTGCGGTACAAGGCCGTCGTGCAGGACTCCAGCGGCCATCTGCGCTCCGCCACTGCGAGCTTCACCACCGGCACCCCCGCGCCCAAGCCGGTGCCCACCGCCGGCGCCCGCCCGTACGCCGTCGTCCACTACAACCGGCCGGACGGCGACTACGACGGCTGGAACCTCTACGCCTGGGGCGACCTCGCCGACGGCGAGGGCACCCAGTGGCCGGCCGGGCACCCCTTCGTCGGGCGGGACGCGTACGGGGCCTTCGCCTACGTGCGGCTGAAGCCCGGGGCCTCGGACGTCGGCTTCATCGTCGAGAAGAACGGCGTCAAGGACGTGGACGCCGACCGGCACATCGACGTCGGTGCCACCGGCGAGGTGTGGCTGAAGCAGGGCGACGCGACCGTCCGCACGGCCGACCCCGGCCCGGCGGCCGGGTCGACCGGTTCGGGAATCCCGGCGAACACCGCCGTGATCCACTACAACCGGGCCGACGGGAACTACGACGGCTGGGGCCTGCACGACTGGACCGGCGCCGCCAACCCCACCGACTGGGGCAAGCCGCTGATGCCGGCCCGCCGGGACGCCTTCGGCGCCGTCTTCGAGGTGCCGCTCGCCCCCGGGGCGACCAGCCTCAGCTACATCCTGCACAACGGCAACGACAAGGACCTGCCCGCCGACCAGTCGCTGGACTTCGCCGTCAACGGCAAGGAGGTGTGGATCCTCGGCGGCCGTGAGGGCTACCTGCTGCCGCAGAACCCCGCCGCCTCCTCGCAGTTGGACCTCTCCGGCGCCAAGGCCCAGTGGATCGACGCGAAGACCGTCGTCGTCCCGGCGAACTACGGCGCCACCGACCAGGCCCTGGCCGGCGGCACCAGCGCCCAGCTCGTCTACGACCCCGAGGGCGGCATCCGCGCCGACAAGGGCGTGCTGACCAAGCCGGGCAAGTGGATCCGCCTCAACCCCGTGGCCGGCGGGCTGACCGACGCCCAGAAGGCCAAGTACCCGCACCTGGCGGGCTACCGGGCCTTCACCGTGGACGCCCGGGACACCGCCCGCGTCCCGGCCGCGCTGCGCGGCCAGCTGCTGTTCACCGAACACCTGCCGAGCGGCGCGGTGCTGGCCGGGACGGGCGTCCAGACCCCGGGCGTGCTGGACGACCTGTACGCGCGCCGCACCGGCAAGGTGGACTTCGGTCCGGCGTACTACGACGGCAAGGTCGCGCTCTCGCTCTGGGCGCCGACCGCCCAGGAGGTCTCCGTCCAGGTCTTCGACAGCGCCACCGGGGGCACCCCGAGGACGCTGCCGCTGAAGCTGGACGACGAGACCGGGGTGTGGGAGGTCGTCCGCGACAAGCAGGAGTTGGACGGCAAGTACTACCTGTACCAGGTGAAGGTCTGGGCGCCGTCGGTGCAGCAGCTGGTGGTCAACACCGTCACCGACCCGTACTCGGTGGCGCTGTCCACCGACTCCAAGCGCAGCCTGGTCGCCGACCTGGACGCCAAGGAGCTCAAGCCACAGGGCTGGGACGACCAGCCCCGCCCGCAGGCCGTCCCGCCCGCGCGGCAGCAGATCCAGGAGCTGCACGTCCGGGACTTCTCGGTGGAGGACACCACCGTCCCGGAGGCCGAGCGCGGCACCTACCTGGCATTCACCGAGTCCGACTCGGCCGGGATGAAGCACCTCCGGGACCTCGCCAAGGCCGGGGTGACCACGGTGCACCTGCTGCCGACCTTCGACATCGCCACCATCCACGAGAACCGGGCCGACCAGAAGCTGCCGGCCTGCGACCTCAAGTCCCTGCCGCCGGACAGCCCGAAGCAGCAGGAGTGCGTGGCGGCCGTCGCCGCCGACGACGCGTACAACTGGGGCTACGACCCGCTGCACTACAACGTGCCGGAGGGCTCCTACGCCACTGACCCGAACGGTACGGCGCGGACCGTGCAGTTCCGGCAGATGGTGCAGGCGATGCACGCGGCCGGGCTGCGGGTGGTGCTGGACGTGGTCTACAACCACACCGCCGCCAGCGGCCAGGCCGAGCACTCGGTGCTGGACAAGGTCGTCCCCGGCTACTACCAGCGGCTGGACGCCGACGGCAAGGTGACGGCGGACAGTTGCTGCGCCGACACCGCGCCCGAGCACGCCATGATGAACCGGCTGGTGGTCGACTCGGTGACCCTGTGGGCCCGCGAGTACCAGGTCGACGGCTTCCGCTTCGACCTGATGGGCCTGGACCCGAAGTCCACCATGCTGGACGTGCAGGCCGCGCTGCGGAAGATGACGCCCGAGTCGGACGGCGTGGACGGCAAGAACATCTTCCTCTACGGCGAGGGCTGGAACTTCGGCACCGTCGCCAACAACGCCCGGTTCGAGCAGGCCACCCAGCAGAACATGGCCGGCACCGGCATCGCCACCTTCGACGACCGGATCCGCGACGCCGCCCGCGGCGGCAACTTCATGCTGAGTTCGGCGCCGCAGCAGGGCTTCGCCTCGGGCCTGTACACCGACCCCAACGGCTCGCCCGCGAACGGCGACCCGGAGGAGCAGAAGGCCCGACTGCTGCACCAGATGGACCAGTTGAAGGTCGGGCTGACCGGCAACCTGGCCGGCTACTCCTTCGCCGACAGCTCGGGCAAGGCCGTCACCGGCGCCCAGGTCGACTACAACGGCGCCCCGACCGGGTACGCGGCCAAGCCGGGCGAGGCGGTGGAGTACGTGGACGCCCACGACAACACCGACCTGTTCGACGCGCTCGCGTACAAGCTGCCGACCGGCACCGCGCCCGCCGACCGGGCCCGGATGCAGGCGCTCGGGCTGTCGCTGACCGCGCTCACCCAGGGCGCGGGCTTCGCCCAGGCCGGCAGCGACCTGCTGCGCTCCAAGTCGCTGGACTCCAACGCCTACGACTCGGGCGACTGGTTCAACGCCATCCACTGGGACGCGACTCAGGGCAACGGCTGGGGCCGCGGCCTGCCGATGGCCAAGGACAACCAGGAGATGTGGCCGACCGCCCGATCCCTGCTGGCCAACCCGAAGTTGACGGTGGGCGAGGCCGACATCCGGGCGACGACCGCGCAGTTCCAGGACTTCCTGCGGATCAAGCAGTCCTCGCCGCTGTTCTCGCTCCCCACCCTGGCCGACGTCCAGCAGCGGCTGTCGTACCCGCTCTCCGGCACGTCCGGCGAGACGCCCGGGGTGATCACCCTGCACCTGGACGGCACCGGGCTGCCGGGCGCGGAGAAGGGCATCACGGTGGTCTTCAACGCCACGCCCACCACCCAGACCCAGGCCGTCGCCGAGCTGAAGGGGACCGGCCAGGCGCTGCACCCCGCCCAGGCGGCCGGGGCGGACCAGGTGGTGAAGCAATCCGGCTTCGACGCCGCGACCGGGACCTTCACCGTGCCGGGTCGTACCGTGGCGGTATTCGTCCAGAACTGACCAACTGATTCCGACTGTCCGGTAACTCCCGGGCCCCGCACCGCTGTTGCAGCCGTGCGGGGCCCGGTTCCGTTTCGGCCGGGGAATGGCCGGAATCCGGCGGTGGCACGGCCGGAACTGTGACGTGCCGCACCCGCGCGACGCTGCCGCCCACCGCGCGGTAGGCGCCGGAGGACTGAGCGCTGGTCAGTCACCTCCGACCGTGATCGAACTTTGTCAGGACCATGAAAACCGTGTTCAAGACTTGGTCATGCCGTAACACAGCTGACGGACCGTCGTGCATACGGTTTCGGTAATGAATCGGCCAATTAGTGGCATGCATCTGTCATTAACGGCGCGTTTGCTGCCACGATTCCTCCGGCTGCAGACGAGGGGGCCCCACCCCCCGGTGCAGTCGCTCCAGTTGAGGTGCAGCGCGTCCCAACCCTGCAACGAACCCCTGCAACGCCCGTGAGCACCGCAACCGCACCCCCGTTGCACCAGGCGGGGGCCCCCACTGCGCCGCAACCCCGCGGCCCAGATTCTCTCCACCGCGCGCGAACCGGCGCCGGTCGGAAAAGGAGTCCGCATGTCCCGTTACGCTCACACCCGGAAGGCGGCGGTCGTCCTGGCCGCCACCACCGCGCTGCTGGTCACGGGCATACCCGTGATCGCCCAGGCCGCCCCGGACGCGCCGGCCGCCGTCGCCGCCCAGCAGACCACCCGGGCCGCGCTGATCGCCTCGGCGAACCAGCAGACCGCCTCCCTCGCCCAGACCCTCGGCCTGGACGGCAAGGAGAAGCTGGTCACCAAGGACGTCGTCCAGGACGCCAACGGCGGTCGCCACCTGCGCTACGAGCGCACCTACGCCGGACTCCCCGTCCTCGGCGGCGACCTGATCGTCCACCAGGACGCGGCCGGCGCCACCAAGAGCGTGACCAAGGCCAGCGAGGCCAGCCTCGCGGGCGTCGACACCACCCCGGCCCTGGCCGCCCCGAAGGCCCAGGAGGCTGCCCTCGCCGCCGAGCAGGGCTCGGTCGACTCCGCCCCGCGCCTGGTCGTCTGGGCTGCCGACGGCGCCCCGAAGCTCGCCTGGGAGACGGTCGTCAACGGCCGCGAGTCCGACGGCACCCCGAGCAAGCTGCACGTGGTCACCGACGCCAGGACCGGTGACGTGCTCAGCAAGGCCGACGGCATCAAGCGCGGCAGCGGCACCGGCGTGTTCGTCGGTCAGGTTCCGCTGACCACCACCCAGAGCGGCTCGCAGTTCCAGCTCAAGGACGCCAGTCGCGGCGGCCAGTACACCACCGACATGGCCAACGGCACCTCCGGCAACGGCACGCTGTTCACCAACTCGACCGACACCTGGGGCAACGGCCAGGTCGGCAACCGTCAGTCCGCCGCCGTGGACGCCCAGTTCGGCGCCGCGGCCACCTGGGACTTCTACAAGAACACCTTCGGCCGCAGCGGCATCAAGAACGACGGTGTCGGCGCCATGAGCCGGGTCCACTACGACACCGGCTACGTCAACGCGTTCTGGGACGACGGCTGCTTCTGCATGACCTACGGCGACGGCGCGAGCGACACCCACCCGCTCACCGAACTCGACGTCTCCGGCCACGAGATGAGCCACGGCGTCACCTCGGCCACCGCCAACCTGAACTACTCGGGCGAGTCCGGCGGCCTCAACGAGGCGACCTCCGACATCATGGGCACCGGCGTCGAGTTCTACGCCAACCTGCCCGCCAACCCGCCGAACTACCTGATCGGCGAGCTGATCAACATCAACGGCAACGGCACGCCGCTGCGCTACATGGACAAGCCCTCCAAGGACGGCTCCTCGGCCGACTCCTGGTACTCGGGCGTGGGCAACCTGGACGTCCACTACTCGTCCGGCGTCGCCAACCACTTCTTCTACCTGCTGTCCGAGGGCAGCGGCGCCAAGACCATCAACGGTTTCAGCTACAACAGCCCGACGGTCAACAACATCACCGTCGCCGGCATCGGCCGGGACAAGGCGCTGCAGGTCTGGTACAAGGCGCTGACCGCCTACAT
This sequence comes from Kitasatospora sp. NPDC101155, assembly GCF_044768305.1. Classification (NCBI taxonomy): domain Bacteria; kingdom Bacillati; phylum Actinomycetota; class Actinomycetes; order Kitasatosporales; family Streptomycetaceae; genus Kitasatospora; species Kitasatospora sp. NPDC101155. The sequence goes on from NZ_JBIWPN010000003.1 coordinate 73,619, forward strand.
GACCTCCACCACCGACTACGCCGCCGCCCGCACCGCGACCCTGAACGCGGCCACCGACCTGTACGGCGCGAACAGCACCGAGTACAACCAGGTCGCCACCGCCTGGGCCGCGGTCAACGTCGGCTCGCTGCCCAACCCGGGCGGCATCACCGTCATCAGCCCGGGCAACCAGTCCACCGCGGTGGGCGGCTCGGTCAACCTGCAGATCAAGGCCTCGGGCGGGACGGCTCCGCTGTCCTACTCGGCCACCGGTCTGCCGGCCGGCCTGGCCATCAACGCCGGCACCGGCGTGATCACCGGCACCGCGACCACCGCGGGCAACTCCAACGTGACGGTCACGGTCACCGACTCGGCCGGCAAGACCGGGACCACCAGCTTCACCTGGGCGGTCACCGGTGGTGGCGGCGGCGGCTGCACCCCGGCGCAGCTGCTGGGCAACCCGGGCTTCGAGACGGGCACGGCGGCGCCGTGGACGGCGAGCTCGGGCGTGGTCGACAACAGCTCCTCGCAGGCGGCGCACGGCGGTTCGTGGAAGGCGTGGCTGAACGGCTACGGCAGCACCCACACCGACACGCTGTCCCAGACGGTGACGATCCCGGCGGGCTGCAAGGCGACGCTGAGCTTCTGGCTGCACATCGACACCGCCGAGTCGGGCTCGACCGCGTACGACAAGCTGGCCGTGTCGGTGAACGGCACCACGCTGAAGACCTACTCCAACGTGGACGCCGCGGCCGGTTACCAGCAGCGCACCTTCGACCTCTCGTCCTACGCGGGCCAGACGGTCACCCTGAAGTTCACCGGCACCGAGGACTCCTCGCTGCAGACGAGCTTCGTGATCGACGACACCTCGATCCAGACCAGCTGACGTCCGGTCGGTAGGCAAGGCCCGGCAGCCAGGGCTGCCGGGCCTTCGCCGTGCTCCGGATGCCGTGCTCGGGATGCTCAACTCCGATACTGATGCGGAAACGTTTCTGTCGGTTGCCTTGACGCTGTCTTTCCATGGCTCTAAGTTCTCTGCAAGTTTCCGGCAAGTTACAGAATTTTCTTGCAGGACCAGGTCCAGAGATTCATCCCGGCTGCCCCACCCCAGCCACCCCCATGGAGACAACGTGGTCACCACCCCCACCCGCCGGCCCGCCCGCGCGGCCGGTGCGCTCGCCGCCTCGGCGGCGCTCGCGCTCTCGCTCACCGGCGGTCTCGGCACCCCCGCCGCCCACGCCACCCCGCCCGCGAACAACGGCAAGGACGTCACCGCCACCCTCTTCGAGTGGCGCTTCGACTCGGTCGCCCAGGCCTGCACCTCCACCCTCGGCCCGAAGGGCTACGGCTTCGTCGAGGTCTCGCCGCCCCAGGAACACATCCAGGGCCCGCAGTGGTGGACCTCGTACCAGCCGGTCAGCTACCAGATCGCCGGGCGGCTCGGCGACCGCACCTCCTTCAAGAACATGGTCGACACCTGCCACGCGGCCGGGGTCAAGGTGATCGCCGACGCCGTCGTCAACCACATGACGGCCGGCTCCGGGACGGGCACCGGCGGCACGGTGTACACCAAGTACAACTACCCCGGCACGTACCAGGACCAGGACTTCCACACCTGCCGCCAGCCGATCACCAACTACCAGGACCGCACCAACGTGCAGGACTGCGAACTGGTCAACCTGGCCGACCTGGACACCGGCAGCGCCTACGTCCAGACCACCATCGCGCACTACCTGGACGACCTGGGCTCGCTCGGTGTCGACGGCTACCGGATCGACGCCGCCAAGCACATCGCGGCCGGTGAGCTCGCCGCGATCAAGGCCAAGATGGCCAACCCCAACGCCTACTGGGTGCAGGAGGTCATCTACGGCGCCGGCGAGCCGATCCAGCCCTCCGAGTACACCGGCAACGGCGACGTCGACGAGTTCCGGGTCGGCACCGACCTCAAGCGCATCTTCACCAGCGACAAGCTCGCCAACCTCAGCGGCTGGGGTGCCTCCTGGGGCTACCTGCCGAGCAACCAGGCGCGCAGCTTCATCGACAACTGGGACACCGAGCGCAACGGCTCCACCCTCAACTACACCTACGGCAACACCTACACGCTGGCCAACATCTTCCTGCTGGCCTCGACCTACGGCTCGCCCAACATCTACTCGGGCTACAGCTTCACCAACAACGACGACGGCCCGCCCAACGGCGGCACCGTGAACGCCTGCTACCGGGACGGCTGGAACTGCACCCACGCCTGGCGGCAGATCGCCAACATGGTCGGCTTCCGCAACGCGGTCGCGGGCACCGGGGTGACCGACTGGTGGTCCAACGGCAACAACGCGATCGCCTTCGGCCGCGGCAACCGGGGCTACGTCGCGATCAACCACGAGAGCGGCGCGATCACCCAGACCTTCCAGACCGGGCTGCCGGCCGGGACGTACTGCGACGTCCAGCACGGCGACCCGCAGCCGGGCGGCGGCTGCACCGGCCCGACGTACCAGGTGGGCGCCAACGGGCAGTTCACCGCGACGGTCGGCGCGGGCGACGCGGTCGCGCTGTACGTGCAGCCCGGGACGAACGTCTCCGGCGCCTCCTTCAACGTCAACGCGACCACCTCGTACGGTCAGAACATCTATGTGGTCGGTGACATCCCCGCGCTCGGCGGCTGGGACCCGGCCAAGGCGCTGCCGCTCTCCTCGGCCGGCTACCCGGTCTGGTCGCTCGCGCTGTCGCTGCCGGGCGGCACGTCCTTCCAGTACAAGTACGTCCGCAAGGACGCGAGCGGGGCGGTGACCTGGGAGTCCGGGGCCAACCGCACGGCGACCGCGCCCTCCTCGGGGAACGTCACGCTGAACGACAGCTGGCAGTCGTAGCCCCGGGACCCTTGGTGACCCCCGTCGGCCCGGACCGACGGGGGTCACTCCTTCGGGTGGGAGTCCCCGTCAGGTGCCGCGGGACGGGCGGGAGCGGAGCCTTCGGGCTCGAAAGCCCGTGGAGACGCCGGGTGAGGGCGTACGGGCCGACGTCCTCAGCCCCGCCCGATGTACGGCATCGCCGTCGCCATCACGGTGGCGAACTGCACATTGGCCTCCAGCGGCAGCCCGGCCATGTGCCGTACGGTGCGCGCCACATCGGCCACGTCCATGGTCGGCTCGGGCGCGATCCGGCCGTCCGCCTGCCGCACCCCGACGCTCATCGCGGCCGTCATGTCGGTCGCCGCGTTGCCGATGTCGATCTGGCCGCAGGCGATCCGGTACGGACGGCCGTCCAGCGAGAGCGACTTGGTCAGGCCGGTGATCGCGTGCTTGGTCGCGGTGTAGGCGATCGAGTGCGGGCGCGGGACGTGTGCGGAGATCGAGCCGTTGTTGATGATCCGGCCACCCTGCGGGTCCTGGGCCCGCATCTGCCGGAACGCGGCCCGGGCGCAGAGGAAGGCGCCGGTCAGGTTGAGGTCGACCACCGCCCGCCAGTCCTCGACCGCCAACTCCTCCACCGGGACGGCCGGGCCGAAGGTGCCGGCGTTGTTGAACAGCAGGTCCACCCGGCCGTGGCGTTCGACGGCCGTCGCGAACAGCGCGTCCACCGCCGCCGGATCGGTGACGTCGGTCGGCACCACCTCGGCCGGGGCGGCGCAGAGCGCGGCCGTCCCCCGCAGCGGCTCGGCGCGGCGTCCGGCCAGCACCACCCGCCAGCCGGCCGCGGCCAGCTCGACCGCCACGGCCCGGCCGACCCCGCTCCCGGCCCCGGTGACGACGGCGACTCCGGCAGCCGGGGCCGTTCCGGCGGTGGCGGCGGTGATCTGCTCGGACATGGTGCTCTCCTCGGTGGACGGGTACCGGTGCGGTCACTCTCCGGGCGTGCTGAGGAGATCGTTCCGGATGTGCGGGCCGCCGTCACTGGTCAAAGCACCCAAAAACCGGACGGCCCGACCGGTGGGCGGCTGTGGGCCCCGCCGTCCGGCCCCCGCCGTCCGGCGGGAGGGGTGAAGGCCTTTACCTGATCGCGAACAAACATTGGATTTCCGGTGGCCACCTCGCAACCGGCCCACCCCGGCCCACGTCATAAGATCGCAGGAAGGTGCGGTTCCGTAAGGGACGTCGCGCCCACCACTCCGGGGACCGCACCAGCACCGCGCCCCCGGGCCTGTCCGGCCCCACCGGGGGGCCGCCGCCCGGTCAGACGGACCGGGCGTGACATCGGTCGGAGAGTTCTCACCGTGCTTAGGCAGTCGTCCCGTTCCCGTGCCGTCCTGACCGGCGCCGCCGTCCTTGCTCTGGCCGCCTCGCTCGCGGCCTGCGGGAGTTCCGGCGGCGGGAAGGGGAATGTCTCGGCGGACGGCACCCCGGCAGCGACCAGTGGTGCGAGCAGCCCGAGCGCCGGCGCCGCCGTCTCGGCCGTGCCCTCCGTCGAGCAGCCCACCGCGGCCAACGGGGCGGTGCAGATGCCGACCGGCCCGGCCCCCGCCATGAGCAAGGTCCGGGACACCGCGGCCGGCCCGATCATGATGACCAAGGTGGCCGGCGCCAAGTCCGGTGTCACCGGCCAGGTCTGGGTCTGGCTGCCGCCCGAGTACAACGACCCCAAGTTCGCCAAGACCGGCTTCCCGGTGCTCACCCTCTACGCGGGCGGCCAGAGCAACGGCTACAACACCTGGACCGACAACCAGTTGCCGATCCAGGAGGAGGACGAGCGGCTGGTCAAGGAGGGCAAGGCCCACCCGTTCATCATGATCATGCCGGTGCAGAACTTCAACAGCGACGAGAAGAACGCGCTGGACTGCTCCGACATCCCGGGCCAGCCCAAGATGGGCACCTGGATGGCCGAGGACATCCCGGACTGGGTCCGCGCCAGCTTCCGCACCCTGAAGGGCCGCGACAGCTGGGGCGTGATGGGCGCCTCCACCGGCGGCTTCTGCAGCGCCAAGATGGCCCTGCAGCACCCGGACGTCTACAAGGCCGCGGTGCCGATCGACGGCTACTTCATCCCGGACTCCGGGCTGTGGAAGGGCCACGACGCCGAGAAGGCGGCCAACAGCCCCAACCAGCTGATCACCCAGGGCAAGGCCGACGTGAAGATGTACGTCACCGCGGGCGGCGCCAACGGCTACGAGAAGGACGTCGTCAAGAGCTGGGTGGCCAAGGCCGTCCCGCCGGTGTCCATCGAGTACTACGAGCAGCCCGGCGGCAAGCACCTCACCTCGGACTTCAAGAAGATGATCCCGGACACCCTGCAGTGGCTCACCAAGAACCTGGCGGGCCCCGCCTCGGACTGAGCCGGAGGGTGGTTCGGCGGGAGGGCTTCGGCCCGTGCGCAGGCCCGTGACCTGCGCGTCAATCGGACATTGATTCGCTTCTGATCGACTGCGAGCACCTTGGCTGGGGCGGCCTTCACGGGCCGCCCCAGCCGTCCTGCCACGTCGTGAAGAGAGCCTCATGCCGATCCACCTGCTGCCCCAGCCCGCTCGCTCCGTGCCCGCGCAGGCGGAGTCCGCTGCCGACTCCCGGGGGACGGACACGTACGGGCGGACCGCGGACGAGGAGCCGCTCATCGCCCGGTTCGCCGGGCTGCGGCTGGTGCACGCCGCACTGCGCCGGGACCTCGCCCGACTGCCCAACGCGCTGCGGCTGCTCCAGCCCGACGAGGAGCACAAGGGCGAGGCGCTGCTGCGGCACTGGACCTTCATGACCGCGATGCTGACCTGCCACCACGAGCAGCAGGACACCCGGATCTGGCCGATCGTGCGGCGCTTCGCACCCGAGCTGCGGCTGCTGCTCAACTGGCTGGAGGCCGACCACCACAACCTCGACCACTCCTTCACCCGGGTCACCACGTTGGTGCGGATCGCCAGCCGGGACACCGGCAGCGCCTGGCCGGTGGCGTACGCGATGGAGGACCTGGCGGCCCGACTGGAGACCCATCTGCGGGTCGAGGAGCGGCAGTTGCTGCCCCGGATGGAGCGGGTGGTCACCGACAACTCCCGGCTCGGCGGCCTGGGCGAACTGCTCGACCTGCTGCGCTCGGCGGACGGCCCGGGCAGCGCGGACGCGCTGGCCTGGCTGCTGGACGGGGTGGAGCCGGCGACGGTCGAGCGGCTGCTGGCCGAGTGCGACGACGACGTGGCCCGCAACTGGCCGCACTGGCAGGCGACCTACCAGCGCTGCACGGCGCCGCTGTGGGGGCCGTCGGGTGACCTGGGCGGGGGAGCGGTCGACGGCGGGCCGGTCGGCGGCAACCTGAGCATCTTCGGCGAGGGCCTCGGCGGCCTGGGGAGCGTCGTCGACTGACCCGCGGCTCTTTTCGCGGGCCGTTGATCTACGCGCGTGGCACCGGCCGCGGGCACATGACGACATCCGGTCGGTGTGCCCAACTTCTCTGCCCCGTGGGGGATCGTGCTCCCGGCGCCCACTCCGGCAGGCGGTTGAGCCACTCCAGCGGAGCGACGATCCGCTCCGCCTCCCTCGCACCCACCACTGACGATCCACCGGCGTGGCCCCCGCCGGTGCGCCGCCGCCCGCCGGTGACCGGGTCAGTGCGCGGCGAGCCGGAACTCCAGGTTGCCGAACCGCACCTGGTCGCCCGGCCGGACCGGCACCCCGCCCGCTATCCGCCGCCCGTTCACGTGCGTGCCGTTGGTCGAACCGAGGTCGTAGAGCACCCAGCCGCCGTTCTCGTGCCGCAGCTGCGCGTGGTGCCGGGAGACCGAGGCGTCGTGCAGCCGCAGCCCCGAGCCGGGGATCCGTCCGATCGTCAACTGCCCGGCCCCGGAGTGCGGGAGGCTCAGCCCGGGCAGTCGCTCGGTGCGCCAGGCCCGGTTCAGCCGGTCGCCGAAGCCGGACACCCGGCCGACCAGCCGCAGTGCGAAGCGCTCCACCGGCCCGCCGGTGGGCAGCCCGGTCACCGCCGCGTCCAACTCGGCGCGGCTGGTGGCCTGGAGGACGATCTCCATCCGGCCGAGGAAGGTGTCGTGCGACAGTCGGCCGCTGCCCGCGCCCTCGCGCAGCACCCCGAGCGCCGCTTCCCGTTCGGCGTCGGAGGGCCGGGCTTGGCCGGTGGGGAGCTCAGGCTGCGTCATGGCCCGATTGTCGGATCGACCGGCTCGGACTGTCCAGATCGCGCCGTGCTCCGGCGCTCGGTTCGTACGTCACTGCACTCCAGACGCCCGGACCGGGGACGCGGTTCCAGTTCCCCGGACGGGTCGTCAGACCTTGCGGGCGGCCGCGAGGATCTTCTCCGTGGTGTGCAGGAACCGGGAGGTGACCGACCCCCGGTAGCCCTTGCCGAACATGTCCTTGGTGACCCACTTGCCGTTCTGGAGGCGCACCACGATGTACGCGGCCCCGGGATCGGCGCCGAGCACCTCGACGTCGCCCCTCGCCGAGCGGCGCGGGAGGGCGAGTTCGGCCGGCAGCGGCTCGGAGAGGAAGGCGACCACCAGCCGCACGTCCGGCGTCACCTCGACGCCCCGGAACGGCTCGGCGGCGAGCAGCCCGGCCACCTCGTCGACCGTCCGCAGCATGACCGGCACCGGGTAGCCGAACGCCCGCTCCAGGTGCTCCTCGATCCGCCGGGTCAGCGCGGCGCGGTCGGTGGCCCGGTCCGGTCCGTCGGTGTCGAAGAAGACGTTGCCGCTCTGGATGTACGAGCGGACGTTCGCCAGCCCCAGTTCGGCGAAGAGCGCCCGCAACCGCTCCATCCGCACCGTCCGGCCGCCGACGTTGATGGCCCGCAGGAATGCGATGTACGTGGTCGTGGTGGTCACCCCGCCAGTGTGGCACCGGCCGCCGACAACGCCCGGTCCGGACCGCGTGCTGCGCCCGGTCGCTCGTACCCGGCGGTTGTCGGCGCCGGCTGCCAGACTGGCGCCATGGCCACCTGGCAGGATTTCGAGCACGAGGCCCCCGAACTCGCAGCCCTGGTACGGGCCCGGTTCGAGGCGAACAAGCACCACGTCCTGGCGACGCTGCGCAGGGACGGTTCACCCCGGGTGAGCGGGACGGAGGTCGACTTCATCGGCGCCGACGCCTGGCTCGGATCGATGTACCAGGCGGTCAAGGCGCGCGACCTCCAGCGGGACGCCCGCTTCGCGCTGCACGCCCGCCCGGGCGACGAGACCATGGCCGGCGGGGACTCCAAGCTCTCCGGCCGCGCGGTGGAGGTCACCGACGAGGACGAGATCGCCGCCTTCTCGGCCGAGCTGCCCGAGCCGCCGCCCACCCCGTTCCACCTGTTCCGGCTGGACCTCCAGCAGGTGGTGCACACCGCCCTGGAGGGCGACCAGCTGCTGGTCCACAACTGGCACCCGGGCCGGCCGGTGGAGACGACCCGGCTCCACTGACCGCTCCCGACCGTTCCCGGCAGCCGCGGCGGCCGCCGGGAACGGTCGCTGGAAACGGCCGCCGGGAACGGCCAACCGCTCTACGGCAAGACGGACTTGAGGGCCTCGGGGGTCCGGGCCACGACGGCGTGGCCGTCGTCCGCGGTGATGATCGGCCGCTGGATCAGCACCGGGTGCTCGGCCATGGCGGCGATCCAGCGCGCCCGCTCGCCCGCCTCCCGGGGCCACGTCTTCATCCCCAGGTCCTTCGCGACCTGCTCGTCGGTGCGGGTGATGTCCCAGGGCTCCAGGCCCAGGCGCTCCAGCACCTGCTCCAGCTCGGCCGCCGTCGGCGGATCCTCCAGGTAGCGCCGCACGGTGTACTCCACCCCGGCGCCGTTCAGCTCGCTGAGGGCCGTCCTGCACTTGCCGCAGCGCGGGTTGATCCAGATCTCCATGTCGGCCAGCCTATCGAGGGCCCTTCCCCGGACCCGCGTCCGAACCGCCCGGACGGGAACTGTGGCGTACCCGCCGGTGGTTCACGCATCAGGAACCATCGTCTTCGGAGGGGAGCACCGGATGGACGGCGCGACGATCATCGAGCAGCTGATGACGACGGAGGTCAGGACCGACCCGTACCCGCTGTACGCGCGGGCGCACGAGCTCGGCCCGGCGGTCCCGGCGGGGGACGGGATGTACGTGGTGAGCGGGTACGCGGCGGTCAACAAGGTGCTGCGCACCCCCGCCTTCGGTGTCGCGACCGCCGACATGATGGCCGGCCTGGCCCCGGAGTTCGCCTCGCACTCCTCACTGGCCCTGTTCGGCCGCTCGATCCTCCAGCGCAACGCGCCCGACCAGCCCCGGGTCCGCTCGCTGATCGCCTCGGTGTTCACCGCCCGCCGGGTCGCCGCGCTGCGCCCGGCCGTGGAGGCGGCGGTCGACCGGCTGCTGGACGGGATGGCCGAGCAGGGCGCCGACGGCTCGCCGGTGGACTTCATGGACGCCTTCGCCTTCCGGCTGCCGGTCGGGGTGATCTGCGAGCTGCTCGGCGTCCCCGAGCAGGACCGTTACCGCTTCCGCGGCCTCGCCGCCGACCTGACCGTCGCCCTGGAGATCATCCAGGACCTCGACGAGCTGGACGACGCCGACCGGGCCGCCGACGAGCTGTCCGGGTACTTCACCGAGCTGGCCGCCGAACGCCTGGCCCGTCCGCAGGACGACCTGGTCAGCGACCTGGCCCGGATCGCCGCCGAGGACGACGGGCGGCTCGCCGCCGAGGAGCTGCTGGCCAACCTGGTGCTGCTGCTGGTGGCCGGGTTCGAGACCACCACCAACCTGCTCGGCAACGGCCTCGCACTGCTGTTCCGCCACCCCGGGGCGACCGCCGGCCTGCGCAGCGGCGCCGTCACCCCGGTCGGCTTCACCGACGAGGTGCTGCGCTTCGACTCCCCGGTCCAGGCCACCGGCCGGGTCGCGCTGGAGGAGGGGCTGAGCGTCGAGGGCCTGCCCGTCCCGCTCGGCAGCGGGGTGACCCTGCTGATCGGCGCGGCCCACCACGACCCGACCCGCTACGAGCGCCCGGAGGTGTTCGACCCGACCCGCACCGACAGCCAGCCGCTCAGCTTCGGCGGCGGCCAGCACTTCTGCCTGGGCTACCAGCTGGCCCGGCTGGAGGCCGAGGTCGCGATCCCGGCGCTGCTCGATCGCTTCCCCCGGCTCGCCCCGGGCGGGGTCCCCACCCGGCGCGACCGCCTGGTGCTGCGCGGCTTCGAGTCCCTGCCGGTGACCGTTCGCTGACCCCGGGGGCCGGGGGCCGGCCCCCGGCCCCCGGCGGCCCTGCGCCTCCGGGGCCGCCGTCGGCCCCGTCCGGCCCTGCCGGCCCCGTCGGCTTCGGAATCCGGGACGTTCGGCCGTTCGTGACCGGGCCCGTTCGTGGGGGACCATGGAGGGATGAACCGGCCATTCCGGGCCTTTCCTCCCGGACCGGCCTGGCCGGTCAGCCAGGAGGTCCCCGTCGTGTCAGCACCCCGCCCGCCGCAGCTCGCGGTCGCGCAGTCCCGGGTGCCGCGCTGGGTGCCCTGGCTGCCCGTCCTGCTGCTGGTCATCGACCTGATCGCCGAGGCCGTCGTCCCGGACGCCGTCGCCGCCGGCTTCCTGCTGACCGCTCTGCCGGTGGTGGCCGCGTTCAGCTACGGCCCGGTGCTGACCGCCGGCGCCACCGGCGGCTCGCTGGTGCTGCAACTGCTGCTGGCCCTGCGCGTGGGCCACATCAACGAGCAGCACCACGTCTGGGTCTACATCGCCACCCTGCTCTCCGGGGTGATGGGCACCGTCCTGTCCTGGCAGCGCACCCGGCAGAACCGCAACCTGCTCCAGGCCCGCACGGTCGCCGAGACCCTCCAGCGCACCGTGCTGCGGCCGGTCCCCGAGCGGGTCGGCGGCCTGCGGGTGGCCGGGCTCTACCGCCCGGCCCAGGCCGAGGTGCTGGTCGGCGGCGACCTGTACGAGGTGTGCGACACCCGCTTCGGGGTCCGGGTGCTGCTCGGCGACGTCCGCGGCAAGGGCCTCGGCGCGGTTCGTACGGTGGCCGACGTGCTCGGCGCCTTCCGGGCGGCCGCCCACGACACCCTGGGCCTGGTCGAGCTCGCCGACCAGCTGGACCGCGCGGTGCTGCGCGACGCGGCCGAGCGCGGCGACGACGAGCTCTTCGTCACCGCCGTCCTGCTCCAGTACCGGCCGGGCACCGACTGCGTGGAGATCGTCAACCGCGGCCACACCATCCCACTGCTGCTCGCCGCCGGCACCATCGCCCCGGTGGCCTGCGCCGACGAGCTCCCGCTCGGCCTCGGCCACCTCGGGCCCGACGACGAGCCCGCCAAACCGACCACCGTCGCCCTGCCCCCGGGCCACACCGTCCTGGTCTACACCGACGGCGTCAGCGAGGCCCGCGACGGCGCCGGCGCCTTCTACCCGCTGGCCCCGCGCCTCGCCGCCCTGGGCAGCACCGCCCCCGACCGGGTGGTCTCCTTCCTGGCCCAGGACGTCCACGGGTTCGCCGGCCTGCTCGCCGACGACCTCGCCGTCCTCGCCCTCACCCCGGAGTAGCCCCCTGCCACTCCCACAGGTTCGCGAACAGCACCGCCTGCTCGCGTGCGTCGTCGAGCGCGTGGTGCGTGTGGGGCAGGTCCGGGAGCAGCTCCGGCGGCATCGACCGCTTCCCGATCCCGGCGAACGGCACCCCCGCCCGCGCCGCGTACAGCGTCTTCAGGTCCAGGCATCCGGAGTGCCCGAACGGGCTGGCACCGGTGAACCGCATCAGGTACCAGTACAGGAACTGCCAGTCGTACACCGCGGGGTAGGCCACCATCACCGGCCGGTACCGCCGCCCCTGCGGCCCGGTCCGCACCCGCTCCACCCACCGCCCGAACTCCCGCAGCGCCGCCCCGGGCTCCGCCCCACCCGTCTCCAGCGCGGCCCGCTCCAAGCCCGACACCGCCAGCGCCTGCGGGTCGTACTCCGCGCTGATCGGCCGCAACTCCCGGTAGAACGCCGCCGCCACCCCCGGCTCCGCCCGCCGGAACCCCTCCCCGTCGTGCCACCCGGCCACCACCGCCCCGAAGCTCACCATCGAGTACGGCCCCGGGATCGGCCCGTCCGCCTCCACGTCCACCGACACGTACACCGTCGGCGTCATCCCGCCGTTCCTGCTTCCCATGCCCCCATCCAACCCACCCCCGCAACCGGATTCCCGCCGGCGAAAACGCCTGCGGGGGCGCGGACGTGGCGTCCGCGCCCCCGCAGGGTGGGTGCTTCCTTACAGGTCGTAGTACAGCTCGAACTCGTGCGGGTGGGGCCGGAGGGCGATCGGGGCGATCTCGTTGGTGCGCTTGAAGTCGATCCAGGTCTCGATCAGGTCCGGGGTGAAGACGTTGCCGGCGAGGAGGTACTCGTGGTCGGCCTCCAGGGCTTCCAGGACGGCGGGGAGGGAGGAGGGCACCTGCGGGACGTTGGCGTGCTCCTCGGGGGCGAGCTCGTAGAGGTCCTTGTCGACCGGCTCCAGCGGCTCGATCTTGTTGCGGATGCCGTCGAGGCCGGCCATCAGCATGGCGGAGAAGGCCAGGTAGGGGTTGGAGGACGGGTCCGGGGCGCGGAACTCGATGCGCTTGGCCTTGGCGTTGGAGCCGGTGATCGGGATGCGGATCGCGGCCGAGCGGTTGCGCTGCGAGTAGACCAGGTTGACCGGCGCCTCGAAGCCCGGCACCAGACGGTGGTAGGAGTTCACCGATGGGTTGGTGAAGGCCAGCAGCGAGGGGGCGTGCCGGAGCAGGCCGCCGATGTAGTAGCGGGCGGTGTCGGACAGGCCGGCGTAGCCCTGCTCGTCGTAGAAGAGCGGCGAGCCCTCGCTCCACAGCGACTGGTGGACGTGCATGCCCGAGCCGTTGTCGCCGAAGATCGGCTTCGGCATGAAGGTGGCCGTCTTGCCGTTGCGCCAGGCGACGTTCTTGATGATGTACTTGAACAGCATCAGGTCGTCGGCGGCGTGCAGCAGGGTGTTGAACTTGTAGTTGATCTCCGCCTGGCCGGCCGTGCCGACCTCGTGGTGCTGGCGCTCGACCTCAAGGCCGGCCTTGGCCAGCTCCAGCGACATCTCGGCGCGCAGGTCGGCGAAGTGGTCCACCGGCGGGACGGGGAAGTAGCCGCCCTTGTACTTGACCTTGTAGCCGCGCGCGTCGCCCTCGGCGGCGCCGGTGTTCCAGGCGCCCGCCTCCGAGTCGATGTGGTAGAAGGACGCGTTGGCGCTGGTCTCGAACCGCACCGAGTCGAAGACGTAGAACTCCGCCTCGGGCCCGAAGAAGGCGGTGTCGGCGATGCCGGAGGACGCGAGGTAGGCCTCGGCCTTCTTGGCGACGTTGCGGGGGTCACGGCTGTAGGCCTCGCCGGTGACCGGGTCCTGGATGAAGAAGTTGATGTTGAGGTGCTTCTCGGCCCGGAACGGGTCGAGGCGGGCGGTGGCGAGGTCCGGCACGAGGGCCATGTCGGACTCGTGAATGGCCTGGAAGCCGCGGATCGACGAGCCGTCGAACATCAGGATCTCGGACGGGTCGAAGGTCGCCGCAGGTACGGAGAAGTGCTGCAGTACGCCCGGCAGGTCGCAGAAGCGGACGTCGACGAACTTCACGTCGTTGTCCTGGATGAACTGCTTCACTTCGGCGGCGTTGTTGAACATCCATCCTCCTCGGCGTGCGAATTGGGCTCACCCTAGGAATGGGTCGTTTCCAGTCGGTGACCCGCTCGTTTCCTAGATGTTAACCAGGACCGCCGAACGGGTGGCAAAGGTGTACGGCACGGGGCAAATCACCCCGCCGACCTGGAGACCCTTGGGCAAATGGTCTGGACCACTTGGTAAGCCCGGTGATCGGGATTCACCCGGTCGGGGCGGGGCCCGGTGCCGCGCCCCGCCCGGAGGGGAGCCGGTGCGGGCGCCCGGGGTCAGCCCGGTTAGTGTGGATTCGTGGACACCAGAGAAGCGTTGGGATCGTGGATCGACGGCCCGAAGGCGGCCGCCGAGAAGATGGGCGCCGACTTCGGCTACCGCGGCGAGCGCCTCGGACTGCCCGAGGAGGGCCCCGGCTCGATCGCCGGCCCCGGCCGACGGATCGGCTCCCTGTTCGTGGACGGCTGGCTGGTCGCCCTGGTCTCCTACGGTCTGATCGCCAAGGGTGACCAGGCCGAGGCCAACCTGTGGACCCTCCCGCTCTACTTCCTGGTCGCCGCCGTCCTGCTCGCCACCACCGGCACGACCGTCGGCAAGCGGCTGTTCGGCCTCCGGGTGGTCCGCCTGGACGGCCGCCGCGCGACCATCCCGCAGGTCCTGCTGCGCACCGTCCTGCTCTGCCTGGTGGTGCCGGCACTGGTCTGGGACCGCGACACCCGCGGCCTGCACGACAAGGCGGTCGGCACGGTCGAGGTCCGGATCTGACGACGTCCACGTGGGCGGTCACGCACGACAGCTGCGACCGCCCAACGGCTGAACGCCGAACGGCCCCGCTGAGGAAACTCAGCGGGGCCGTTCTCGTGTCGTCAGGGGAGGGGAGAGGTCAGCGGGCCTGGCCGCCCTTGGGCATTCGGGCGCCCTTGGGCATCGGGCCCTTGGGGATCGGCGCCTTGGAGAGCAGGTCGCCCAGCGCGCGCAGGCGGTCGTTGGTCTCGGTGACCTGGGAGGCGGTGATGGCGCGGGGCAGGCGCATCAGGTGGATCTGCAGCTTCTTGAGCGGGATCTCGCCCTCGCCGTTGCCCACCACGATGTCGTGCACCGGCACGTCGCCGACCACGCGGGCCATCTTCTTCTTCTCGGAGGCCAGCAGCTGGCGCACCCGGTTCGGGTTGCCCTCGCCGATCAGCGCGATGCCGGCCCGGCCCACGGCGCGGTAGACCGCGTCCTGGTTACGGGTGACCGCGACCGGGGTGGAATTGGAGCTCCAGCCGCGCCGGATGTTGTTCAGCACCGCCGCGACGGCGCCCGGCTGCCCCTCCATCTGACCGAACGCGGCGCGCTCGGCCCGGCGCCCGAAGACGATCGCCATGGCCAGGACGGCCACGATGAAGCCCAGGATGCCCAGGTAGATGGGGTGGTCGATCGCGAAGCCGATGGCGAGGAACACGCCGAAGGTCAGCAGGCCGACGCCGGCGATGATCAGGCCGATCTTGGTGTCGACCTTCTTGGTCATGGTGTACGCCAGGCGGATCTGCTTCAGTCGCCCGGGGTTCTCGGATGTTTCCCTCGCCATAACGCTCATGGTACGTGGCGCGGGTACGGGATATCCAAGCCCGGGTACCCGTTCGCCCGAACCGTGACCTGTGTGCGCGTGCACCGTCGCGCACAGCGACGGCGGGGCCTCAGGGGCGTACGGAGCGTGCCCTCGCCGTGCCTGCCGCCGCCCCGCCCGCCAGGGCGTCGTGCCGGCGGTCCGCCGCGTACCGGCGGTTCTCGCACACCGCCGCCCAGGCGTTGAGTCGCGCGTGCCGCTGGCCGGGCGCCAGCAGGACGCTCTCGGCGAACCGCAGCGCCACCCCCACCGACCGGATCCGCATCCGCATGCCGAACAGCTCCTCTCGTGGCTGAGAAGAATCGAACGCTCACTAGGCGTCCATCATCCCCACCCCGTGTTACCAGCCCGTGACCAGGCAGTCAAAGCGTGGTGAAGCTCGAAAGGGCGGAGCCGCAGCTCCGCCCTTCGAATGGCTCAGTGGCCGAATCCTGCCCCGGAACGTCAGACCGTGGCCTGCGCGCGCCGCTCCAGCGCCTGCCGGTACAGCCGGCCGGCCCGGTACGACGAACGCACCAGCGGCCCCGACATGACACCCGCGAAGCCCAGCTCCTCGGCCTCCTCCTGGAGCTCGACGAACTCCTGCGGCTTCACCCAGCGCTCCACCGGGTGGTGGCGCAGCGAGGGGCGCAGGTACTGGGTGATGGTGATCAGCTCGCAGCCGGCCCCGACCAGGTCGGCCAGCGCCTGGCTGACCTCCTCGCGGGTCTCGCCCATGCCCAGGATCAGGTTGGACTTGGTCACCAGCCCGGCCGCGCGGGCCTGGGTGATGACGTCGAGCGAGCGCTCGTACCGGAACGCCGGGCGGATCCGTTTGAAGATGCGCGGAACCGTCTCGACGTTGTGCGCGAGCACCTCGGGGCGGGAGGAGAAGACCTCGGCCAGCTGCTCGGGCACCGCGTTGAAGTCGGGGATGAGCAGCTCGACGCCGGTACGGCCGCCCGCGCGCTCGGCGGTCATCGCGTGCACCTGGCGCACGGTCTCGGCGTACAGCCAGGCGCCGCCGTCCTCCAGGTCGTCGCGGGCGACGCCGGTGATGGTGGCGTAGTTGAGGTCCATGGTGACGATGGACTCGGCGACCCGGCGCGGCTCGTCGCGGTCGAACTCGGCGGGCTTGCCGGTGTCGATCTGACAGAAGTCGCAGCGGCGGGTGCACTGGTCACCGCCGATGAGGAAGGTCGCCTCGCGGTCCTCCCAGCACTCGAAGATGTTGGGGCAGCCGGCCTCCTGGCAGACCGTGTGCAGCCCCTCCTTCTTCACCAGCGACTGGAGGGCGTTGTACTCCGGGCCCATCTTCGCGCGGGTCTTGATCCACTCGGGCTTCCGCTCGATGGGGGTCTCGCTGTTGCGGACCTCCAGGCGGAGCAGCTTCCTGCCGTCGGGCGCGACAGCGGACACGTGCGACTCCTAGAACTAGACGGGGTACCCCCAGGGTACGCCTGTGGTTGTACGGCCTGTGCCGGGCCTGCCGCCCTGCAATCGCAGGGCAACGCGGCTACCGGCCAGTAGATTCCCAGCGGCTGGCGGTTCCAGCCGCATCGGCACCGGGCTTCAGCGGCTGAACGGCGGCGGGCTTCAGCGGCTGAGCGCAGGCTCCGGCAGCTCGGCGAAGACGTCCTTCAGGTGCCGCTCGACGGCCGGCAGCGCTTCGCCGACACCGAAATCGCGCCCCAGCTCGCCGGCCAGCGAGGCCACGCCCGCGTCCCGGATGCCGCAGGGCACGATCTTGTCGAAGTACGTCATGTCGGGGTCGCAGTTGAGCGCGAAGCCGTGCATGGTCACCCCGCGGGCGACCCGGACACCGATCGCGGCGAGCTTGCGGTCGCCGCCGCGCTGCCCGGCGTTGGACGGGGCGTACTCGGGCCCGGCCAGGCGCGGGTCGATGCCCAGCGGCAGGCCCATCCGCAGGGTCAGCTTGCCGATGTCCACCACCTCGGCCGGGTCCACCACGGCGTCCGGGATGTTCTGGCCCAGCACCCAGACCCCGCTGCGGCCCTCGACCCGGGTGGTCTCGACGCCGAAGTCGGCGGCGGCGCGGATCAGCGCCTCCTCCAGCCGGCGGACGTACGCGATCACGTCGATCGGGTCGGGCAGCTTGATGATCGGGTAGCCGACCAGCTGGCCGGGGCCGTGCCAGGTGATCTCCCCACCCCGGTTGACCTCGACCACGGGGGTGCCGTCCAGCGGCAGGTCGGCGGGGTTGGTGCGCTTGCCCATGGTGTAGACGGGCGGGTGCTCCAGCAGCAGCACGGTGTCGGGGATCTCGTCCGCGACCCGCAGTGCGTGCAGGCGCTGCTGCTCCTCCCACGCCTCCTCATAGGGGACGACGTGCTCGCCTATGCCCATCCGCACGAACCGCACGTTATCGCTCACCGCACCGCGCTCCTCGCCAGGCGTTCGGGGCCGGCCTTGCGTTACGGGACCAGCCTCGCGTTCGAGACCAACCTCGCCACTGTACGCCCACGCCCGTACCGGCCGTTCAGCCGCCCGAGAGCAGCTGCAGCCGCAGCGCCAACTGCAGCTCCAGCGAGCGCTCCGGCCGGCTCCAGTCCCGCCCGAGCAGCGCCTCGACCCGGTCCAGCCGCTGCACCACGGTGTTCACGTGGACGTGCAGCTCGTCCTTGGCCCGGGTGAGGCTGCCGCCGCAGTCGAAGTAGGCGCGCAGGGTGCGGACCAGCTCGGTGCCGCGCCGGGCGTCGTACGCGAGCAGCGGGCCGAGCGTCGCGCCGACGAAGCCGTCCACGTCGTGGCCGTCGCCGAGCAGCACCCCGAGGAAGCCCAGCGCGTCGGCCGAGGCGCCCTCCCCGGCGCGGCCGAGCACCCGCAGGGCGCGCACGCAGCGCAGGCCCTCGGCGTACGCGGCGGCCAGTGCCCGGGGTCCGGCGGCGGGGCGGCCGGCGCCGACGGTGACCGGGAAGCCGGCCAGCCGGGCCAGCCGCTCGGCGGCCTGCCGGGCGGTCCCCTCGGCGTCGCCGGTCGTGCCCGCTTCGAGCGGCACCAGCAGCACCACCGCCTCGCCGTGCTCGGCGCCGACGCCCCGGGCGCCGAACAGGTACCGCCGGGCGGCGCCCGCGAGCCGTCCCCGCTCGTCGCCGTCGCCGTGCGCCGGTTCGGCGACCAGCACCAGGTGCGGCCGGGCGAGGTCGACCCCGAGCCGGCGGCCGCGCGCGGTGAGCCCGGCCGGGTCGCGCTCGGGGGCGGTGAGCAGGTCGGTGAGCAGCTCGCCGCGGACCCGGTTCTCGGTCTCCGCCACCGAGCGGCGCAGCAGCAGGAGCAGCGCGGTCACCACGCTGGCCCGCTCGAACAGCCGCCGGTCGGCGTCGTCGAGGTCGGGCCGTCCGCGCAGCACCATGGTGCCGAGCGCGTCGTGTCCGGCCAGCACCGCGCACACCCACAGCCCGCCGTGCCGTACCGACCGGCCCTCGGCCCGGGACGCGGCCACTGCCCCGGCCAGCTCGGCGGCGGGCGTCGGCCGCCCGGCCAGCGGCTCGCCCTCGGCGTCCAGGACCGCTATCTCCCCGTCCAGCAGGAGCGCGACGGCGGCGGCGACGTCCGGCACCTCGGCGCCGCGCAGGACCAGGTCGGTGAGCCGGTCGTGCGCCTGCTCGGCGCGCTGGACGGCGGCGGAGTGGGCCCGGACCAGCTCGTTCGCGGTGTTCAGCTCGGCGATCGCGGCCCGGGTGTCGGCCAGGGACTTGGCGGTGTCCAGGGCGATCGCGGCGTGCGCGGCCAGCGTGCAGAGCAGCGCGACCTCGTCGGGGGAGAAGGCGCGCGGCGAGCGGTCGGCGGCGAACAGGACGCCGATGACCTGCCCGCCGAGCAGCAGCGGCACCCCGATGATCGCCACCAGGCCCTCGTCCAGCACGGCCGCGTCGATCGTGCCGGTGTGGTGGAAGCGTTCGTCGGTGCGGTAGTCGGGGGTGGCGTACGGGCGGGCGGTCTGGGCGACCAGCCCGCCCAGGCCGTCGCCGAGGCTGAGCCGCAGGGTCTGGAAGAGCACGGAGACCGAGCCGTCGGTGACCCGCATGTAGGTGTCGCCGGCGGCCTCGTCCGGCAGGGTCAGGTACGCGGTGTCGGTGCCGAGCAGCATCCGGGCCCGGCGGACGATCGCCTGCAGCACGGTGTCCAGCTCCCGGGAGGCGGCCAGGTCCCCGGCGGTGTCGAACAGTGCGGTCAACTCGGCCTCTCGGCGCCGGTGTTGATGCAACGTACGGTGCACCCGCAGGGCCTGCCAGGTGGCGTCGTCGATCTCGGCGAGGACGCCGGCCGGCGCCCCGCGGCGGCGGGCGTCGGCCAGCACCTCGGCGAAGTCCTCGGTGGCGGCGCCGGAGGCGAGCAGGTCGAGCAGCCGCCGCAGCGCGGGTGCGGCGCCCTCGTCGGGGTGGTTCATGGTGCGGGCCGCCAATCGGCGTCGGTTCCGACGGTTGCGAGGAACCGCGATGCTATCGGCTCAACCCTCGGGCCACGGCGGGCTTTCCGGCCGCGGCACCGTCCGCCGGCTGCTCCTCGACCTCGGTGAGGTCCTGCCCTCTGGTCTCCCGTGCGCACAGCACCGCCAGCACGGTGATCGCCGCCGCGACGGCCACGTACGCCGCGATGGGGGTGGCGCTGCCGTAGTCCCTGAGTAGCGCGGTGGCGATCAGCGGGGCGGGCGCCCCGGCGGCCACCGAGGCGAACTGGGCGCCGATCGAGGCCCCCGAGTACCGCAGCCTGGTCGCGAACAGCTCGGTGAAGAAGGCCGCCTGCGGCGCGTACATCGCGCTGTGGAACACCAAACCGACGGTCACCGCGACCACCAGCGCCCCGAAGGACTCGGTGTCCACCATCCCGAAGAACACGAACGCCCAGACGCCGACCCCGGCCGCTCCCACCAGGTACACCGGTTTGCGCCCGACCCGGTCGGACAGCGCCCCGAACAGCGGGATCAGCGCGAACTGGATCGCCGAGGCGATCAGTACGGCGTTCAGCGCGCTCTGCTTGTCGAAGTGCGCGTGGTTGACGGCGTACGTGAGCACAAAGGTCGTCATCACGTAGTACGAGATGTTCTCCGCCATCCGCGCGCCCATGGCCACCAGCACCTCGCGCCAGTGGTGCTTCAACACCCCCACCAGTGGCGCCGGTTCGGCCTCCTTCCGGGCCTGCGCCGCCCGCAGCGCCTGCCGGAACAGCGGCGACTCGTCCACTGCCAGCCGGATCCACATCCCGACCCCGACCAGCACCGCCGACAACAGGAACGGCACCCGCCACCCCCACGCCAGGAACGCGCTGTCCGACTGCACCGTCGTCATCAACGACAGCACCCCCGCCGCCAGCAGGTTCCCGGCCGGCGCCCCGCCCTGCGGCCACGACGCCCAGAACCCCCGCCGCCGCTGGTCCCCGTGCTCCGACACCAGCAGCACCGCCCCGCCCCACTCCCCGCCGAGCGCGAACCCCTGCACCAGCCGGAGCGTCGTCAACAGCACCGGCGCCGCCACCCCGATCGACCCGTACGTCGGCAGCAGTCCGATCGCCGTGGTCGACCCGCCCATCAGCAGCAGGCTCACCACCAGCAGCTTCTTCCGCCCCACCCGGTCCCCGAAGTGACCGAACACCAAGGCCCCGAGCGGCCGCGCCGCGAACCCGATCGCATAGGTCAGGAACGACAGCAGCGTCCCGGTGAGCGGATCGGTGTTCGGGAAGAACAGCTTCCCGAACACCAGCGCCGCCGCCGTTCCGTACAGGAAGTAGTCGTACCACTCGATCGTCGTGCCGATCAGACTCGCGGCCACCACTCGCGGGAGTGAGCTGGTCGCCGCCGAACCACGTGCAGGGGCCTTCATGGGTCACCACTTCCAGGTCCAGAGGGGGAGGATGTCGCCACAAGGTAGGAACCCCACGCCCCCGGGACTATGTGACCGACTCACACATCGCCTCGGATGGATATGGCCGACCACCCCATGACCGCCTCAGTCCCTGGCCGTTGCCCACCTCCCACCCCTGACCCCGTCCCGTCCCGCCCGTCACCGCTTCGGCGCTG
The DNA here is from genome assembly GCF_044768305.1 of Kitasatospora sp. NPDC101155. Lineage (NCBI taxonomy): Bacteria > Bacillati > Actinomycetota > Actinomycetes > Kitasatosporales > Streptomycetaceae > Kitasatospora > Kitasatospora sp. NPDC101155. Next base: position 94,746 of record NZ_JBIWPN010000003.1, read on the forward strand.
CCGAAGCAGTTGAAGTAGCGGGAGCTGAGCTACCGCTCTCGCCCTCCCTCACATCTCTCTTTCTCCCTCTCTCACTTGAGGATGCGCGCCAGGTGCTCGTAGGGGATCGACTCAGTGCGCCGTCCACCCGCCGTCGATCGGGAGGCTGGCGCCGGTGATGTAGGAGGCGGGTGGGGAGCAGAGCCAGAGGGCGAGGGCGGCGACCTCGGAGGGTTCGATGAGGCGCTTGACGGCGGTGCGGTCGAGCATGACGCGGTCGACGACCTCGTCCTCGGGGATGCCGTGGGCGAGGGCCTGGGCGGTGATCTGCCGCTCGACCAGGGGGGTGCGGACGTAGCCCGGGTTGAGGCAGTTGCTGGTGACGCCGTGGGGGGCGCCTTCGAGCGCGACGGTCTTGCTGAGGCCTTCCAGGGCGTGCTTGGCGGTGACGTACGCGGACTTGAAGGCGCTGGCGCGCAGGCCGTGGACGGAGGAGATGTTGACGATCCGGCCCCACCGCTGTCCGTACATGTGGGGGAGGGTGCGGCGCAGGATGCGGAACGGGGCCTCGACCATGACGCGTTGCATGAGGGTGAAGCGGTCGAGCGGGAACTCGTGCACGGGCGCGAGGTGTTGCAGGCCGGCGTTGTTGACCACGATGTCGGCGTCGTCCGGCAGGGCGTCCACGGCCTCGGGGTCCGCGAGGTCCGTGACGATCGCGCGCCCGCCGATCCGCTCGGCGAGGTCCCGGGCCGGGCCGGCCGCGAGGTCGACGACGTAGACCCGGGCGCCGGCCCCGGCGAAGGCCTCGGCGCAGGCGCGGCCGATGCCCGAGGCGGCGCCGGTCACCAGGGCCGTGCGGCCGTCGAGCGGGCGGGCAGTAGAGGTGTCCATGGCCGAGAACGGTAGGAATCCGGCGGCGCGGCTCCCATGTGGCGGGCCGCTACAGCAGCAGGGTTCCCCATGTCGGAAACCGACATGACGGTCGATCGGCGGTTCGACCCCGGAAGGCCAAACCCATCCTGACCTCGCTTCCCCACAATGGGCGCGGTTGCTTCACCCGTTCGGAGGATTGCTCGGTCAGATCCACCCATAGCGCCCGAATGCTCGCTACATTCACGCCGATTCCCGACAGGGGGCGCCGCCCCAGGCCGCCGAAGTGCTGGTAGAGCCCGGTGCGACGTCCGAGAGGTGTTGACTGACATGCCCCAACGGCCTGCAACCGACAGCCCGGCGTACGGACCGCTCGACCCGCTCGGCCAGCACCGAGGTCCGGTCGGCCGGGCCCTTCCGGACGCCCCCGACGCCCTGGCCCCCAACGCCCTGACCGGCGACACGCTGACCACCGACGCCCCGACCGCAGACGAACTGCGGCTGCCCGTGCAGGCCGCACCGAACCGGCACGAAGCCACCGCCGCACCCGCCCCCGCGACCACCAGCGGCCGCGGCAGCCACACCGGCCACTCCGGCTCGGCCCCGCAGAACGGCCAGCTCGCCGCGCTGATCGAGGAGGCCGGCTTCTCGCACGCCGGCCTGGCCCGCCGGGTCGACCAGCTCGGCCTGGAGCACGGCCTCGACCTGCGCTACGACAAGACCTCGGTCACCCGCTGGCTGCGCGGTCAGCAGCCCCGCGGCGCCACCCCGGCGCTGATCGCAGAGGTCTTCACCCGCCGCCTCGGCCGCCGCCTCACCGCCCAGGACCTCGGCCTGGACGCCTGCGCCCCGGTCTACGCGGGCCTGGAGTTCGCCGAGACCCCGCAGGAGGCGGTGGACATCGTGGCGAGCATGTGGCGCAAGGACAACGGCCCGCAGTCCGAGCTGCGCCGGATCGCCTTCACCCCGGCCGGGCTGGTCGTCCCCAGCCGCGACTGGCTGATCGGCCGCACCGACGAGCGGGTCGCCCGGGACGGCTCCACCCTGGTCCGCCCGGACGCCGCCACCGGCCCGCCGGGCACCGCCCCCACCCCACCCGCGCAGAGCGCCACGAGCGCGCCCGGCGCCCTCGCCCTGAGCCCCGCGCGCGGCCAGGCCCCCGGCGTCCCCGGCTCCCGCAGCACCGCCGGAACCACCGGCACCGCCGCCACCATCGGCCGGGTGCCCACCCAGAGCCGCCGCCCGCCGGCCGCCGTCGAGCCGTCGTACACCGACCCGACCCGCGAGACGCGCCCCGCCCTACGGGTCGGCCGCGGCGACATCGCCGCCATCCGCGCCGTCGGCGACCTCTTCCGCGCGCTCGACCACGCCTACGGCGGCGGTCACGCCCGCCAGGCACTGGTCCGCTACCTGGAGAGCGAGGCCGAGCCGATGCTGCGCGGCCGCTACGGTGAGCAGATCGGCCGGGCCCTGTTCGGCGCGGTCGCCGACCTGACCAGGCTGGCCGGCTGGACGTCCTTCGACATCGCCGCGCACGGCCTCGCCCAGCGCTACTTCGTCCAGGCGCTGCGCCTCTCCCAGGCCGCCGGGGACCGCGCGCTCGGTGGCTACGTCCTGGTGACGATGAGCCATCAGGCCGTCCACCTGGGCCACGGCCGGGAGGCCGTCCAGCTCGCCCGGGTCGCCCAGCAGGGCGTGGGCACCGCCGTTCCGCCGGTGGTCCAGTCGCTGATGCACGCCGCCGAGGCGCGCGGGCACGGCCTGCTGGGCGACGTCCGCTCCTGCACCACCGCCCTGGTCCGGGCCGAGCGCTCGCTCGCCGCCTCCCGGACGGGCGACGAACTGCCCTCCTGGGCGCGGTACTTCGACGAGGCGCAGCTCTCCGACGAGTTCGCCCACTGCTACCGCGACCTCCAGCAGTGGCGCACCTCCGCGCAGCACGCCGAGAAGTCGCTGCGGCTGCGCTCTCCCGCCTACGCCCGCAGCCGGATCTTCTGCCGGCTGGTGCTGGCCACCGCCCGGCTCGGCATGGGCGACCTCGACGAGGCCTGCACGATGGCCACCGACGCGCTGCGGGCGGCGGGGGAGATGCGCTCGGCCCGCTCGCTGGAGTACGTCCGGGACTTCCACCGCCGTCTCACCCCCTACCGGGGCAGCCCGGTGGCCCGCGCCTTCGAGGAGACGGCCCGCCAGGCGGGGGTGATCTGAGCGCGCGCCTGACGACACCCGACCACACGGATCACCCGCCCGACCACCCGACAACCGGGCCGAGCAGGACTACCGGCTCCCGGCCCGGACCCTCGGCTGCTCAGCCGAGGGCCCGGGCCGATCAGGGCACCGAGCACGATCTCGAACACGACGGTCGGTACGGCGGTACGGCGATCCGCCGCGGCAGCCGGTCGGTGAGCAGTGGCGCGGCGACGGCTGCCGCGGGGATCAGGATCAGTGCGACCGGCTGGGCGGAGGCGCTCACCGCGAGACGGTCGATCGGCGGAAGTCATCCGATGAACGGTCAGAGCGTGTACATCGGCATCCCGGCACGCCGTCGGTCTGTCACCCCGGCAGACCGCTGGCGTGTTCGGACGACCGAACAGCACGCCCGAGCGGCACGTCCGAGCAGCACGCCCCAAGGCCTACGGCCTCAGGCCGCCGCCTCGGCCTCCCGCGCGTCCGCCGGCAGCCCGAGGTCGCGCAGCACCGCCCACGCCGCCCGCCGCCCGGAGACCAGTGCGCCCTGCACGGTGCTGGTGTCCCGGTGGTCCCCGGCGACGTACAGCCCGGCCAGCACCCGCACCGGTCGGCGCGGGTTGTGCGGCGGCGGCATCGCGGGCAGCGCGTCCGGGACGTGCCGCACGCTGAGGAACTGCCAACCCGCCGTCGAGGCGCCGTACAGCTCGGCCAGCCGGGCCCGGACGGCCGGTTCCAGTCCGGCCGGGCCGCCCGCGTCGAAGGAGCGCCGCCCGAGCACGGTGGTGGCGACCAGCGCCTGCCCGGCCGGGGCGAAGGACGGGTGCAGCTCGCTGAGCACCAGCGAGTGCGAGACCAGCGGCGGGTGCCCGTTCGGCCGGTCGCCGTCGAGCAGCAGTACGGCCTCGTTCAGCGGGGCGCGGTCGGCCGCGTGGAAGAAGGTGGTGACGGGGTGGAAGTCCGGCAGCCGTAGCCCGGGCAGCAGTTCGACGGCGGAGCGGGCGTCGGTGGCGACCACGACGGCCTGGGCGCCGATCCGCCCGTGGGCGAGGGTCTCCACGCCGTCGGCGGTGACCGAGGTGACCTGCACCCCGGTCCGCACGGTGCCGGCGGGCAGTGCGGCGGCCAGCTGGGCGGGCACGGCTGCGATCCCGTCGGCGGGCAGACAGAGCCGTCCGCGGGCGTAGGAGCGCAGCACCAGGTCGGCGATCCGGCTGCTGGTGCCGAGCGCCGGATCGCTGAGCAGCGCGCTGAGCAACGGGCGCAGGAAGCCGTCCACGGTGCGCGGGGCGAGGCCGTGGCCGGCCAGGGCGCGGGCGGCGGTGGTCTCCGGGCGGGCCTGCAGCCGGCCGGCCGGGGTGGTGGCGATCCGGCCGAGCCAGCTGCCGAGGCGGGCCTTGTCCAGCGGGCTGCCGAGCGGCGCCCGGGTGGCGGCCTGGCGGGCGGTGGTGAGCTGTGGGTCCCCGGCGCGGTAGCGGCGTCCGGCGCTGTGCACCAGCACGCCGGGCGTGAGCTGGCGCAGGTCCAGGCGGTCGAGGTCGAGCGCCCGGCGCAGCTCGGGGAAGGCGGTGTTCAGCAGGTGGCTGCCGTCGTCGAGCCGGAATCCGTCCAGCTCGCGGGTGGCCATCCGGCCGCCGATCCGGTCGGTGGTCTCCAGGACCTGAACGGCGAGGCCGCGGCCGGTGAGTGCGCGGGCGGCGGCCAGGCCCGCGAGTCCGGCGCCGACCACGACGACGTCCGGGTCGGACGGTCGACGGGCGCGGCGGGTGAAGTCGTATGTGGGCACTGGCGTGCTCCCTCCCTGGTCCCGGGGCTCCGGCCGACGCAGGCAGCGGGGTGCCGGGACACGGTCCGTGGAAGGTGATGCCCAGTCAGTGTGAGCGTCAGACAAGCGCAACGGACCGGATGCGGGGGTCGGGAGGGGTTGTGCGGCGCCGGGCGGGGGCGCGGTCACGGACAGTGCGCCGTGGTGGCCGGGATGCGGGGTCGGCGGGCGCGTACGGTCACCGGGGGCGTGCGACGCGCCCGCCATGTGCTCCCGTGCGCCCCCTGCCGGAGCCCCGTCCGACCCCCGCCCGGCATATGCCCCTGGCCAGGGCAAATGCCGTAGGAGGCCTACGCGCGAAGCGGGAGTCAGAGCGCCGCGCGCACCGCCGAGTCCACGTCCGGGTGCGCGAAGCGGAACCCCGCGTCCAACAGCCGCCGCGGCACCACCCGGTGGCTGCCGACCACCTCGACCGCCAGCTCCCCGAGCACCGCCTTGAGCACCGCCTCCGGCACCGGGAACGGCGTCGGCCGCCCCAGTGCCCGCCCGATCGCCGTGGTCAGCTCGGCGTTGGTCACCGGCTCCGGTGCGGTGAGGTTGAAGGCGCCGGAGAGGTCCTCCCGGTCGATCAGGAACCGCAGCGCGGCCACCTCGTCGGCCAGCGAGATGTAGCTCCAGTACTGCCGCCCGTTGCCCAGCCGTCCGCCCAGGCCCAGCTTGAACAGCGGGAACAGCCGCCCGCCCGCCCCGCCGGCGGTGGAGAGCACCATCCCGGTGCGCGGGTGCACGACCCGGATCCCGGCCCGCTCGGCCGGCCGCGCCGCCGCCTCCCACTCCAGGCAGACCTCGGCCAGGAAGTCGTCCCCGGCGGGGGAGTCCTCGTCGATCACCCGGTCGCCGGTCTGTCCGTACCAGCCGACCGCGGAGGCGCTGACGAGCACCCGCGGCGGCTCCTTGAGTTCGGCCAGTGCGACGGCCAGGGTCTCGGTGCCGTAGACCCGGCTCTCCCGGATCTCCCGCTTGTACGCGTCCGTCCAGCGCCGGTCGCCGACCCCGGCACCGGCCAGGTGCACCACCGCCTCGACTCCGGCGAGGCCGTCCCGCTCGACCTGGCCGAGCAGCGGGTTCCAGCCGATCGCCGTACTGCCGTCGGGCTGCGGGCCCGTCCTGGTGCGGCGCCGGACCAGCCGGACCACCTCGTGGCCGTCCGCCAGCAGGGAGCGGACGAGTGCCGAACCGATCAATCCCGTGGAGCCTGTGACAGCGATGCGCATGGGCCCCATCCTCGCAGTACTTAATCCCCGTCACGTTCGTACGCGCGTCATTAGGCTGACGCGCATGCCCCGTGACTCCCATGGCGATCTGATCATCCGTCCGGCGCGGTCGGAGGACGACCGCGAGCTCGCCGCCCTCGACCGGGCCTCCTGGTCCACCCTCTCCGACGTCTCCCCGGAGCCGCAGGCCAGGGACGGGATCTTCGACGAGCGGCACACTCCCGACCAGTACCTGCTCGCCGTGCTGGACGGCCGGATCGTCGGTTACACCCGCCAGGTCCCGCCGACCCCGCTGGCCAGCAACCGGCACGTCCGGCAGATCCAGGGCCTCGTCGTCGACGACACGGTCCGCGGCCGGGGCATCGGCCGCCGCCTGGTCGAGGCGGCCTGCACCGCGGCCCGGGCCGAGGGCGCCCGCAGGCTGACCCTGCGGGTGCTCGGCTGGAACGCCCCGGCCCGTCGGCTGTACGAGAGCTGCGGCTTCGTCGTGGAGGGCTCGCTGACCGAGGAGTTCCTGATCGACGGCCAGTACGTGGACGACATCTGGATGGCCCGCCGACTGGTCGACTGAGGCACACGAGCTGACGTGGCGTCAGTGGAGCGGGCGCTGCAGAGTCGTGACGTACCCACCCTGTCTGGAGCCGTGCCCCGCCGGGTACCGTACGCCCGTGAGCAACTCGACGCCTCCCGGGTGGTACCCGGTCCCCGGTGCGGACGGCACCCCCGGTCACGAGCGCTGGTGGGACGGCAATGCCTGGACCAGCGAGGTCCGGCCGCTCCAGGGCGGCGCCGGACAGCTCGCCGACGCCCCGACCCAGGCCTGGCAGCCGCCGGCCCCGCAGCCCCCGCAGCCCGGCTACGGCTACCCGGCGCAGGGCGGCTCGCCCGCCCCCGGCTACGGCTACCCCGGCCAGGACGGCCGGGCCCCCGGCTACGGCTACCCGGGCCAGGACGCCGGCCAGACCCCCGGGTACGGCTACCCCGGCCAGGAGGCCTACCAGGGCGGTGGCTACTACCCGGGCCAGGGCTACCAGCCGCCCGCCCCCGCGGGGACCAAGCCCGGTGTGATCATCGGGATCACGGTCGGCGTGCTGGCCGTGGGCGTGATCATCACCGGGCTCGTGCTCAGCCAGGGCGGCGACCCGAAGGCGGGCCCGACCCCGAGCCCCACCGTGTCGGTCAGCCGGAGCGACAGCCCCGGGCCGACCCCCTCCCCGACCGAGAGCACGACCACCGTCGCGCCGCCCAAGCCCGTCCCGGTCGTGAAGAGCACCGTCCCGGACGCCCAGCACGCGATAACCGTCCCGGTGCTGGACGGCTGGGACGTGTCGCCCAACCCGGCGCACTCCACGGTCTACCTCGGCAGCGGCCGCTACACCTGCGCGGACGGCAACGCGTGCATCCGCGGCCAGTTCTCGGTGGAGAAGGACACCATCCAGGGCGACTCGCCCAAGGCGGCCGCCGACGCCGCGATGCCGGCCTACGCCGGGGGCATCTTCACCGGGATCACCTCGCACACCGACTCCGGCTCCGGCTCCGTCAGCGTCGCCGGAGTGCTCGGCTACGCCACCCGCTGGCACGTCCGCACCTCGGACGGCACCCAGGGCTACGTCCTGCTGGCCGCCGTCCCGGCCAAGGGCGGCGGCTACGTGGTCTTCGAGGGCGGTGTGGACGACGACCCGGCCGCGCCGGACGCCTCGGTGCTGGACCAGATCCTCAAGGGCATCAAGCAGGACGGCAGCTCGGGCAGCAGCACCTGACCGATCCCGATCAGTCCCCGTAGCGCTCCCAGAGCTTGGGGAAGCGTTTCGCCATGACGTCCGGGTCGTCGAAGTCCAGCGCCGCCCCGGCCGGCCGCCCGGCCTGTCGACCGCCCACCTCGGGCAACGGCAGGCCGGTCAGCCGCTCGTACGCCTCGTCGGCCGCGTAGCCGAGGTCCTCGGCCTCGCCGTCCTCCTCCTCGTCGAACTCGGGCAGCAGGTCCGCCAGGTCGTCCGGCTCGGCCAGCCCGCCCTCGAAGACCTCCCGGCCCTGGCCGATCAGCCAGCAGCGGAAGAAGTCGAAGGTGTCCTCGGAGGCGCCGTCCAGCAGCAGGTAGGCCGCGCCCCACAGGTCGTAGCGGTAGGCGCGCTGGAACCGGGCCTCGAACAGCCGGGCGAAGTCGATCACGTCGTCCGGGGTCAGCCGGACGAGGTGCTCGACCAGCCGGTCGGCCTGCTCGTCGGGATCGCCCTCGGCGGCCTCCCGGGTCTCGTCGATGATCTGCCAGAAGTCGGTCTCGTCCATCACCGCTCCAGCATCCCCGCTCGGCCGCCTCGGCGCATGCCGCGACCCGAGGAGAAGACGGCGGAATCCCGCGCCGTCCGGGAACGGCGGAACCCCGCGCCGTCCGGGGACGACGCGGGGTTCGGTACGACCGGGGTGCCTTACAGGCCGAGCTCGACCTCGAACTCGCCGGCCTCCAGGATCTCCTTGACCGCGACCAGGTAGCGGGCGGCGTCGGCGCCGTCCACCAGGCGGTGGTCGTAGGAGAGCGACAGGTAGGTCATGTCGCGGATGCCGATGGCGGTGCCGCCGTCGGCCTCGATGACGACCGGGCGCTTCACGGTGGCGCCGATGCCCAGGATGGCGGCCTGGTTCGGCGGCACGATCACGGTGTCGAACAGTGCACCGCGCGAGCCGGTGTTGCTGATGGTGAAGGTGGCGCCGGACAGCTCGTCCGGGGTGATCTTGCTGTCGCGGACCTTGGCGGCCAGCTCGGCGGTCTTCTTCGAGATGCCGGCGATGTTGAGGTCGCCCGCACCCTTGATGACCGGGGTCATCAGACCCTTCTCGGAGTCCACCGCGATACCGATGTTCTCGGTGTCGAAGTAGGTGATGGTGCCCTCGGCCTCGTTGATCCGGGCGTTGACGACCGCGTGGGCCTTCAGCGCCTGGGCGGCGGCCTTGACGAAGAACGGCATCGGGGAGAGCTTGACGCCCTCGCGGGCGAGGAAGCCGTCCTTGGCCTTGGCGCGCAGCGACATGATCTTGGTGACGTCCACCTCGACCACGCTGGTCAGCTGGGCCTGCTCGTGCAGGGCCTTCATCATGTTGTCGCCGATGACCTTGCGCATGCGGGTCATCTTGACCGTCTGGCCGCGCAGGACGGACGGCGCGGCGGCGGCCTTCGGCGCGGCGGCCGGAGCGGCGGCGGCGACCGGGGCCGGGGCGGCCTTGGCGGCCTCCGCGGCGGCGATGACGTCCTGCTTGCGGATGCGACCGCCGACGCCGGTGCCGGCGACGGAGGACAGCTCGACACCCTGCTCGGCGGCGAGCTTGCGCACCAGCGGGGTGACGTAGGCGTCACCGGCGTCGGCGGCCGGGGCGACCGGGGCCGGAGCGGCGACCGGGGCCGGAGCGGCGACCGGAGCCGGAGCGGCGACCGGAGCCGGAGCGGCGACCGGAGCCGGGGCCGGGGCAGCCGGGGCGACCGGAGCGGCAACCGGGGCCGGGGCGGCGACCGGAGCCGGGGCAGCCGGGGCGACCGGAGCGGCGACCGGGGCCGGAGCGGCGACCGGAGCCGGCGCAGCGACCGGGGCCGGAGCGGCAGCACCCGGGGCACCGATCAGCGCGAGCTGGGCGCCGACCTCGGCGGTCTCGTCCTCGCCGACCAGGATCTTGACGACGACGCCGGCGACGGGCGACGGGATCTCGGTGTCGACCTTGTCGGTGGAGACCTCGAGCAGCGGCTCGTCGACCTCGACCGTCTCACCCTCGGCCTTCAGCCAGCGGGTGACGGTGCCCTCGGTGACCGACTCGCCCAGCGCGGGCAGCAGCACCGGGTGGGCGTCGCCGGCCGGCGCGGCAGCAACCGGAGCGGCAGCCGGGGCCTCGGCGACCGGAGCCGGAGCGGCGACCGGGGCGGCCGGGGCAGCGACCGGAGCGGCCTCGACGGCGGGCGCCGGGGCGGCAGCGGCGGCCTCGGAGCCGTCGTGGATGATCGCCAGCTCGGCGCCGACCTCGACGGTCTCGTCCTCGCCGACCTTGATCGAGGCCAGGATGCCGGAGGCGGGAGCCGGGATCTCGGTGTCGACCTTGTCGGTCGACACCTCCAGCAGCGGCTCGTCGACCTCGACACGCTCACCCTCGGCCTTCAGCCAACGGGTGACGGTGCCCTCGGAAACGCTCTCGCCCAGCGCGGGCAGTGTTACTGAGACCGCCATGGTTTCAGCGACTCCTATCAAGTCTTGCGTACGGGAAGTACTGGAAAAGGGGGTGGTGGGCGCGATCAGTCGTGCGCGTGCAGCGGCTTGCCGGCCAGCGCCAGGTGCGCCTCGCCCAGGGCCTCGGACTGGGTCGGGTGCGCGTGGATCAGCTGCGCGACCTCGGCCGGCAGGGCCTCCCAGTTGTAGATCAGCTGGGCTTCGCCGACCTGCTCGCCCATGCGGGCGCCGACCATGTGGACGCCGACCACGGCGCCGTCCTTGACCTGGACGAGCTTGATCTCGCCGGCGGTCTTCAGGATCTTGCTCTTGCCGTTGCCGGCCAGGTTGTACTTGAGGGTGACGACCTTCTCCTTGCCGTACAGCTCGACGGCCTTGGCCTCGGAGATGCCGACGGAGGCGACCTCGGGGTTGGAGTAGGTCACCCGCGGGACGCCGTCGTAGTCGATCGGCATCGGCTTCAGGCCGGCCAGGCGCTCGGCGACCAGGATGCCCTCGGCGAAGCCGACGTGGGCGAGCTGCAGGGTCGGGGCGAGGTCGCCGACGGCCGAGATGGTGGGCACGTTGGTGCGCATGTACTCGTCGACCAGGACGTAGCCGCGGTCCATCGCGACGCCGTTCTCCTCGTAGCCGAGGCCGGCCGAGACCGGGCCGCGGCCGATGGCGACGAGCAGCAGGTCGGCGTCGATCTGCTTGCCGTTCTCGGTGGAGACGCGGACACCGCTCTCGGTGTACTCGACGCCCGAGAAGCGGGCCTTCAGCTCGAACTTGATGCCGCGCTTGCGGAACGCGCGCTCCAGCAGCTTGGAGGAGTTCTCGTCCTCGAGCGGGACGAGGTGCGGCAGCGCCTCGACGATGGTGACCTCGACGCCGAAGGACTTCCAGACCGAGGCGAACTCGACGCCGATGACGCCGCCGCCCAGGATGACGGCCGACTTCGGGATGCGGTCGAGCTTGAGGGCGTGGTCGGAGGAGATCACGCGGTTGCCGTCGATCTCCAGGCCCGGGATCGAGCGCGGCACCGAACCGGTGGCCAGGACGATGTGGCGGCCTTCGATGCGCTGGCCGTTGACGTCCACCGAGGTCTGCGAGGAGAGCTTGCCCTCGCCCTGGATGAAGGTGACCTTGCGGGACGCCACCAGGCCCTGCAGGCCCTTGTACAGGCCGGCGATGACGTCGTCCTTGTACTTGTGGACGCCGTTGATGTCGATGCCCTGGAAGGTGGCCAGCACGCCGAACTCGGCGGCCTCCTTCGTCTCGTCCGCGATCTCGGCGGCGTGCAGCAGCGCCTTGGTCGGGATGCAGCCGCGGTGCAGGCAGGTGCCGCCCAGCTCACCCTTCTCGATCAGGGCAACGCTCAGACCCAGCTGAGCGGCGCGGAGCGCCGCGGCGTAACCGCCGCTTCCGCCTCCGAGAATGACTACGTCGAAAACGGTGCTGGCGTCGTTCGCCACGTCACGTCCTCCATGCAATGGGGTGGGTCGCCGGGCCGGTCGCGGTCCGGTGGGTCGGATGCCTTTGTGAGGCGCCCAGTCGTGCCGGAAATACATCTTCGCACTTGTTCGCGGCGGCTGATGTCCGGGTCCGCCCCAGGGGTGTCCCACAGGGTGGTCGCCGGGGCGGGAACACCCCAGACGGAAGGGCATCATCGCAGCTCAACGCGGTATTGACAGCCGCCGGACGGGCGCCTTCCGCCCTGTTCGCCGCTACCTCTTCCGCTCTGTGGAACAAAGTTTCGCCCGTGGCGAACAGAGGTGCGCCCGGGTGTCCCGGCCTACTCGCAGGTAACCCCCGCGGGAACGCCGACGGGGGCCCGGCGCGTGTGCGCCGGGCCCCCGTGGAGGCTCAGGTCCGGTCGGATCAGGCCTTGCCGTTGGCCGCGGTCTGCTCGGCGAAGCGGACCAGGGTGCGCACCGCGCTCGCGGTGCCGCCCTTCGGGGTGTAGCCGAACGGCGCGCTCTCGTGGAACGCCGGGCCGGCGATGTCCAGGTGCGCCCAGTCGGTGCCCTCGGCCACGAACTCCTTCAGGAAGAGGCCGGCCACCAGGCCGCCGCCCATCCGCTCGCCCATGTTGGCCAGGTCGGCGATGGTCGACTCGGTGAAGCCCTTGCGCAGCTCGGCCGGCAGCGGCATCGGCCAGGACTGCTCGCCGACCTCGCCCGCGATGGCGTGCAGGTTCTCGCGCAGCTCGTCGCTGTTGGACATCACGCCGAAGGTGCGGGTGCCCAGGGCCAGCACCATGGCGCCGGTCAGGGTCGCCACGTCGACGATGACGTCCGGGTTCTCCTCGCCGGCCCGCACGATCGCGTCGGCCAGCACCAGACGGCCCTCGGCGTCGGTGTTCAGCACCTCGACGGTCTTGCCGCCGTACATGCGCAGCACGTCACCCGGGCGGGTGGCGGAGCCGGACGGCATGTTCTCGGCCAGCGCCAGCCAGCCGGTGACGTTGACGGCCAGGCCCAGGCGCTTGGCGGCCACCACGGCGGCGAACACGGCGGCGGCGCCGGCCATGTCGCACTTCATGGTCTCGTTGTGGCCGGCCGGCTTCAGCGAGATGCCGCCCGAGTCGTAGGTGATGCCCTTGCCGACGAAGGCCAGCGTGGCCTTCGCCTTCGGGTGGGTGTAGGCCACCTTCACCAGCCGCGGCGGGTTGGCCGAGCCGCCGCCGACGCCCAGCAGGCCGCCGTAGCCGCCCTTGGTCAGGGCCTTCTCGTCCAGCACCTCGACCTTGAGGCCGTGCTCCTTGCCGGCCGCCTGGGCGATCGCGGCGAAGCTCTTCGGGTTCAGGTCGTTCGGCGCGGCGTTGACCAGGTCGCGGGCGCGGTTCATCTCCTCGCCGATCGCGGCGGCGCGCTCCACGGCGGCCTTGGCGTCCTTGCTGCCCTTGCGGGCGGCCAGCACGACCAGCTCGCCGACCGGCTCCTTGCCGTTGCCGTTGCCCTTGTACGTGCCGAAGGCGTACGAGCCGAGCAGACCGCCCAGCGCCAGCGCCTCCACGTCGTCCGCGGACTCGGTCGGCAGGGCCAGCGCGGCCTTCTTGGCGCCGGCCAGGGCGCGGGCGGCGACACCGGCGGCGCGGCGCAGCGCCTCCGGCTCGTAACGCTCCTCGGCAGCCTCGCCGAGGCCGACCGCGAGGACGAGCGGGGCCTTCAGGCCGGCGGGGGAGGGCACCTTGACGGTCTCGCCCTCGGCGCCGGTCGCGCCCAGGGTGCTGAGGACCTCGGCCAGCTTGCCCTCGAACGCCTCGTTCACGGCCTCGGCGCCGGGGGCCAGCACGATGCCCTTCGGGCCCTTCGCGAGACCGACCACCAGGGCGTCCGCGCGCAGCGAGGCGGCGGAGGAGGTGCTCACAGACAATGCAGTCACGTAATGCGTCCTGTTCTTTCGCGGGTCCACGGCCGGTCGCGGCGTGACTGCCGAACCGGCGCAGCCCGCCGTGGCAGGCCGTCCGCCGACGGGTCTGCGGGTCCGGGCCCCCTGGTGCGCGCGTCCGCCGTGGCGGCCGCGCACACCAGAGGCCCCGGCTCCTCGGTACCCGCCGGCGGGCAGGACCTGCCACGGTGCAGGGCTGCGGTGCTTCACGCATGGTAGTCCGCATGGTGGGATCACGCGCCGCCCGGTGTCAGCCGAGCAACGCCAAGGCGAACAGCGTGCCGGTGGCCGCCGTCTCCGCCGTCGCGCCGAGCACGTCCCCGGTGATTCCGCCGAACCGTCGGACACAGCGTCCGAGCAGCAGCCGGGCGCAGCCGACGCCGAGCACAACGGCCAGCGGGAGTCGAAGAGCTGACCATCCGTCGAACAGCCCGGCCGCTGCGACGGCCAGTGCCCCGAGGGCCGTCCCGGCGGCGGCCCCGGCGGGCGTCACGGTGCTCGCCACCATCGCCCCGAGCCCACCCGGACGGGCGGCCGGCACCGACCGCAGACAGCCCCAGCCGAGCGCGCACCGGGCGGCCACCGCCGAGGCGAGCACCGCGAGCGCGCCGCGCGGCACCGAGTGCCCGAACTGCCCGGCCAGCGCGGCGACCTGGGCCAGCAGTACGAGAAGGAGGGTCAGTACGCCGAACGGGCCGATGTCGGACTGCTTCATGATCCGCAGTGCGTCCTCGGCCGGCTTGCCGCTGCCCAGCCCGTCGGCGACGTCCGCCAGACCGTCCAGGTGCAGCCCCCGGGTCAGCGCGGCGAGCGCCCCCACCGCCGTCACCGCCCCGAGCAGCCCGCCCGCCCGCCAGGCCACCAGCGCCCCCGCCCCGGCCGCGACGGCGCCCAGCACCAACCCCACCGCCGGGGCCACCGTCATCGCCCGCGCCCCCGCCGCGCGGTCCCACCGCTCCACCCGCACCCGCAGCACCGACAGCGTCCCGAACGTGAACCGCAGCCCCTCGCCCCACGTCGCCCGCTCGCCGTCGCCGGCCATCGCTCCCACTCCCTCACCGCACCGCACTGCACCGCACGAACCAAACCCCCGGGCCCCGCACCGACCGAAGCCCCGCGCCCCGGACAAACAGAATCCCCGCGCCCCGAAAGGGACGCGGGGAACTGCGCGAAGCGGAAGGGCCGGGCCTGCCGCCTGAGCACCAACGCTCAGTCGCAGGCGCCCCGCCCCTGCTACAGCCTCCTGAGCAGATCCGCCGCCGAGGGCAGCTTCGGCTGCTCCTTGGGAGCCGCCGGGACGAACGGCCTCGGCGCCTCGTCCGCGAGCGCGTCGCCCGCCGCCTGGAGCAGCGGCAGCGCCAGCAGCGCGCCGACACCCTCGCCCATGGTGATCCCCTGGTCCTGCAGTGGCGTCAGGGTCAGTCGGTCGTACGCCTTCGCCTGGGCCGGCTCGCCGCTGGACTGCCCGGCCCGCCACCACTCCGGGGCCCGGAAGGCGATCCGCTGCGCGACCAGCGCGCAGGCGGCCGAGACCACACCGTCCAGCACCACCGGCAGCCGGCGGACGGCGGCCTGCAGCAGGAAGCCGGTGATCGCCGCGAAGTCGGCCCCGCCGGTCGCGCCGAGCAGGGCGATCTGGTCGCCGAGCACCGGCCGGGCCCGCCGCAGCGAGTCCCTGATGGTGGCGCACTTGACCATCCACACCCGGTCGTCGATGCCCGAGCCGCGTCCGCAGACCGCGGCGGCGTCCGTCCCGCACAGCGCGCCGACCAGCACGGCGGCCACCGTGGTGGCGCCGACCCCGAGGTCGCCGAGCAGCACCAGGTCGGTGCCGGAGTCGGCCTCCTCGTCGGCCACGGCCATGCCGGCCCGGAACGCCCGTACGGTCTCCTCCGGGGTGAGCGCGTCCTCGACGTCGATCCGGCCGGAGCCGCGCCGGATCCGGTGGGTGACCACCTCGTCCGGGAAGTTCGCGGCGTCGGTGTCCACGCCGACGTCGACCACCCGTACCTCGGCGCCGTAGCGCGCGGCCAGCCGGGCCACCGGCGCGGTGCCGTCGAGCACCGCCCGCACCCGGGCCGCGGTGCCGCCCTGGGCGGGCAGCCGGGAGACCCCGAGCGCGGCCACACCGTGGTCCGCGGCGAACAGCAGCACCTTGGGGGCCGACACCGGCCGCACCGGGGAGTGCCCCTGTACGGACGACAGCCAGCTGCCCAGCTCCTCCAGCTTGCCGAGCCCGCCGCGCGGTCGGCCGGCCTCCTGCCAGCGCTCCTCGGCGGCCCGCCGGGCGCTGTCGTCGGGGCGCTCGACGAGCGAGGAGAACGCGTCGAGATCCACGGTCTTGTCCATATATCCGTTTCTCGCTCACAGCGCAGGATGCGCGAGGTACGTTCGGGGTCTGCACCAGGCAGTGGTCAGGGCTTGGCCGTCATGAGACTGCGCAAGCGGTCGAGTGAGAAGCCGCCTCACTTGCTGAGGCGGAGGAGTCACCGTCCGGAAGGCTACACGCCAACGGATTTGATGGTCAGGACTTGTCCGGCCACGACCAGCAGTACCCGGTCCGCGGCGTCCGCCACCGCCATGTTCAGCCGTCCGAGGGTGTCTCGGAACCGGCGGCCGGCGGCGGTCGCCGGGACGACACCCATGCCGACCTCGTTGCTCACCGCGACGACCGTCCGTGAGGTGGCCGCCCAGGCCGCGGCCAGTGCCTGGCAGCGACGCTGCACCGCGGCCTCGCCGCCGTCCGCCCAGGCCCGGTCGTCCCAGGCGTCACACTCGTCCATCACCGAGGTCAGCCACAGCGCCAGGCAGTCGATCAGCACCGGCGACGGGTCGGCGGCGTCGGTGAGCACGGCCTCCAGGTCGCAGGTCTCGGCGGTGCGCCAGCTCGCCGGCCGCCGCTCCCGGTGCAGCTCGATCCGCTGGGCCCACTCGGCGTCGCCGTCCCGGGTGCCGCCGGTGGCCACGTACAGGACGTCCGGCCGGTCGGCGAGCAACTGCTCGGCGCGGGTGGACTTGCCGGAGCGCGCGCCGCCGAGCAGCAGCGTGCGGGGGAGCGGGGAGTGGGGCGACATGGCGCCCATCCTGCCCGACCAGGCATACGGAAGATCGAGCCGGGCAGGCTATGGTGCGCACCACATAGGCAGCGGGAAGCGCGGGAGGAGCCGGGCATGGTCTGGACGTGGCGGTACGAGAAGGCGGACGGCAGTGCGGTGACGCCCACCGGCGGCCAGGAGGAGTTCGCCGGCCAGGGGGACGCCGAGACCTGGATCGGGGAGAGCTGGAAGCAGCTCGTCGAGGACGGCGTGGACACCGCGGTCCTGCTGGACGACGGTCAGCAGATTTACGCGATGAGCCTGCACGAGGCCTGAGCCCCCGCCCCGGGGGACGGCGGGCGATCAGCCGCTACTTCGCCCCGATCACGTGCAGCAGCGCGGCGACCCGCCGGTACGGGTCGGTGCGGGCGGCCCGGTCCTCGGCTTCCAGCAGCTGGGCCAGCTGGCGCCCGTCCACCGGCGGGGTCGCGTCGTCGGGCGCGTTGTCGGTGAAGACCCGCACGCCGTACCAGTGTTTGAGCGGCACCGACACCTCGGAGAGGGTGACGGTCAGGTCGGCGAGCCGGTCGGCCCGGGCGGCCAGCCCGAGCCGGTTGTAGTACCGGTCGCTCTCGAAGGCGTGCAGGGCGGCCCGCCAGTCCCCGGCGGCGGCGGGCCGCAGCGCCAGCGCGTCGCGGTTGCGGACCAGCAGCGAGAGCAGACCGCCGGGCGCCAGCAGCCGGGCCAGCGAGGCGATCATCGGGTCCGGGTCGGGCAGGTACATCAGGACGCCGTGGCAGAGCACCACGTCGAAGCTGCGCGGGCCGAACCAGCGCCCGCACTGGTGGCCGTCACCGCTGAGCAGCTGCAGCCGGCCGCGCACCTCGGACGGTTCCTCGGCCAGCGCCCCCTGGGCGACGTCGAGCGCGACCGGGTCGGAGTCGATCCCGGTGACGTAGTGGCCGGCCCGCGCGAGCCGCAGGGCCTGGGTGCCCTGGCCGCAGCCGATGTCGAGGACGCGCTGCGCGGTGCGGCCGGTCAGCTGCTCGGCGAGCTGGCGGGAGACGAGCTCCTGGCGGACGAAGTTGCGCAGTCCGCCGAGCCGGTCCAGCCAGGCGCCGGCGCCGCCGGCGAAGGAGCCGCTGCGCGAGGGCAGCCGACGCTCCTGGCCGAGCCGGTCGTGGCCGCCGTCCCCCTGTCCGGGAAGCGCGTACAGGCCGGGCCCCTCCCAGGAGGGCGGGGCCCAGCCGGAGTCCACCGGTTCGGCGGTCAGGGCTTCTCCCCGCGCCGCACCTGCGGCTTGGGCAGGCGCAGCCGGCGCATCTGCAGGGTGCGCATGATGCCGTAGGCGACCACGCCGCGGGTGTTCTGCCCGGCGAAGCGCTCGCCCAGCTGCTTGCGCAGGCCGAAGCCGAGGCGCACGAAGTCCAGGACCACCAGGACGAAGAACAGCAGGAACAGCAGCGTCGACAGCAGCTGCAGGGCCTGCACCTTGATGATGCTGAGCACCAGGATGACGACGGCGGCGGGCAGGAAGAACTCGGCCAGCGACCAGCGCGAGTCGATGTAGTCACGGGCGAACTTACGCACCGGGCCCTTGTCGCGGGCCGGCAGG
The DNA here is from genome assembly GCF_044768305.1 of Kitasatospora sp. NPDC101155. Taxonomy (NCBI): domain Bacteria; kingdom Bacillati; phylum Actinomycetota; class Actinomycetes; order Kitasatosporales; family Streptomycetaceae; genus Kitasatospora; species Kitasatospora sp. NPDC101155. The sequence continues at coordinate 113,051 of NZ_JBIWPN010000003.1, forward strand.
TGGCGCTCGTCGCCGTCCATCAGGGCCTGGCGCTGCTTCTCGCGCTCGACCCGCATCCGGTCGCGCGCCTGGCGGGAGGCCTCCTTGCGGTCCTTGGGCACCGTCACCCGGGTACGCCGGTTGGCCTCGGCCTCACTGCGCTTGGGGGTGGGGCGGCCCTTCTTGGCCTGCGGGTGGCGGGCCTGGGTCGTCTCGTCCTGCTTCTCCAGCACGGTGGCGGAGGCGGCGGCATCATCTGAACGGCGTCGGAACACACCACCAGCGTACGGGGTGCGTCGCCGCGACCACGGGTCCCCTCGGACCCAAACGCATATCGATCCTCCGGGTCCGGCCCCGAACCGGGTTTCCCGAGCCCTTCCCGTAGGGGATCAGTCGGATGGACTATGGGGAGGATGAGAGTCGGATCCACCCGGGGGATGAGGAACTGCCACCGGTCGCTGTAGCAGTCTTGTTGCAGGCAGGTGCACTGCGGCGACGGGCTCGCTGCACATACACTCGTCGTGTCTGGTAACGAGATATACACCGCAGGCCGGAGAAGGGGGCACCCGAGGCCCATGAGCGACGGAATCATGAAGCGTATGGGGCTGATCTTCCGCTCCAAGGCGAACAAGGCCTTGGACCGGGCGGAGGATCCGCGTGAGACGCTTGACTACTCCTACCAGAAGCAGCTCGAACTGCTGCAGAAGGTACGGCGTGGTGTCGCGGACGTCGCGACCTCGCGCAAGCGCCTGGAACTCCAGCTGACCCAGCTCCAGCAGCAGTCCGCGAAGTACGAGGACCAGGGCCGCAAGGCGCTGTCGCTCGGCCGCGAGGACCTCGCGCGCGAGGCGCTGACCCGCAAGGCCAACATGCAGTCCCAGATCAACGACCTGGAGACGCAGTACCAGGCCCTGCAGGCCGAGGAGGAGAAGCTCACGCTCGCCTCCCAGCGGCTGCAGGCCAAGGTGGACGCCTTCCGCACCAAGAAGGAGACCATCAAGGCCACCTACACCGCGGCCCAGGCGCAGACCCGCATCGCCGAGTCCTTCTCCGGCATCTCGGAGGAGATGGGCGACGTCGGCCTGGCCATCCAGCGTGCCGAGGACAAGACCGCGCAGATGCAGGCCCGGGCCGGTGCGATCGACGAGCTGCTGGCCTCCGGCGCGCTCGACGACGCGAGCGGTCTCGGCCGCAAGGACGACATCGAGGCCGAGCTGGAGCGGGTGGCCGGCGGCTCCGACGTCGAGCTGGAGCTCGCCCGGATGAAGGCCGAGCTGTCCGGCGGTTCCTCCTCCGGTCCGGCGGCGATCGAGCAGGGGCAGCCGCAGCAGCAGCCCCAGCAGCAGCCGCAGGACACCCCGCGCATCAACTACAACAAGTGATCTGAGCTCGACCCCACGAACCAGGGAGACGCACGGCATGATCATGAGGGTCATGGGTGAGGGGCAGTTCGAGGTGGGCGAGGACCACCTGAACCTGCTCAACCAGCTCGACGACGAGTTGCTCACCGCAGTGGAGTCGGGCGACGAGGAGAACTTCCGCCAGGCCTACGGCAAGCTGCTGGACGCGGTGATGCGGTACGGCACCCGGTTGCCCGACGACGCTCTGGAGCCGTCCGACCTGATCCTGCCGAACTCCGAGGCGACGATCAGTGAGGTCCGCGCGCTGCTGCTGTCCGAGGGCGAGGGCGTGATCCCGGGGTTCCCCGAGTACGAGTAGCTCCTCCGGCTGTTGCCAGACGAAAGGGCGGGCCCCCTCCGATGGGAGGGGGCCCGCCCTTCGGTGCTAGTCGCCCGCTCGCCTGTGACTCGCCGGCCCGGGGCGGTGACCCGCCCGCTCGCCTGTGACTCGCCGGCCCGGGGCGGTGACCCGCCCGCTCGCCTCCGGGCGAGCAGGCGGGTCGCGGGGCCGGACTACGGCAGGGCCAGCATCCGGTCCAGCGCCTCCTTGGCGTACTTCTCGGTCTCCGGGTCGACGGTGATCACGTTCGGCACCCGGCCCTCGACCAGCGACTCCAGCGCCCAGACCAGGTGCGGCAGGTCGATCCGGTTCATGGTCGAGCAGAAGCAGACCGCGCGGTCCAGGAAGACGATCTCCTTGTCCGGGTGCGCCTTGGCCAGGCGGCGGACCAGGTTCAGCTCGGTGCCGATGGCCCACTTGGTGCCGGGCTCGGCCGCGTCCAGGGCCTTGATGATGTACTCGGTCGAGCCCACCATGTCGGCGGCCGCGACGACCTCGTGCTTGCACTCGGGGTGCACCAGGACGGTCACGCCGGGGATCCGCTCGCGGACGTCGTTCACCGAGTCCAGGCTGAACCGGCCGTGCACCGAGCAGTGGCCGCGCCAGAGGATCATCTTCGCGTCCCGCAGCTGCTCGGCGGTCAGGCCGCCGTTCGGCTTGTGCGGGTTGTAGACGACGCAGTCGTCCAGCGAGAAGCCCATGTCGCGCACGGCGGTGTTGCGGCCGAGGTGCTGGTCGGGCAGGAAGAGCACCTTCTCGCCCTGCTCGAACGCCCACTCCAGGGCGCGCTTGGCGTTGGAGGAGGTGCAGATGAGGCCGCCGTGCCTGCCGGTGAAGGCCTTGATGTCGGCGGAGGAGTTCATGTACGAGACCGGGACGGTGACGTCGGCTATGCCGGCGTCGGCCAGCACGTCCCAGCACTCGGCGACCTGCTCGGCGGTGGCCATGTCGGCCATCGAACAGCCGGCCGCGAGGTCCGGCAGGACGACCTGCTGCCGGTCGCTGGTGAGGATGTCCGCGGACTCGGCCATGAAGTGCACGCCGCAGAAGACGATGTACTCGGCCTCGGGGCGGGCCGCCGCGTCGCGGGCGAGCTTGAAGGAGTCGCCGGTGACGTCGGCGAACTCGATCACCTCGTCGCGCTGGTAGTGGTGTCCGAGGATGAAGACGCGGTCGCCGAGCGCGGCCTTGGCCGCGCGGGCGCGTTCGACGAGGTCCGGGTCGGAGGCCGGGGGGAGGTCGCCGGGGCACTCGACGCCGCGCTCGCTGTTCGGATCGGCCTCCCGGCCGAGCAGCAGCAGAGCGAGCGGCGTCGGAGTGGGGTCGACGCCGTAGGTCTCGGTGATGGTGGTGGTCACGGGCGGGTGCCCTTCTGTGCGGCCGATCAAGCGGTTGAGCCTTTTCGTCTATCTGACGCTATCTATTCTAACCGGTTAGCGTCAGAGTGACGATGGCCATCCTGTCGATGTGACGAGAACCGCTCGCCAAAACGAATGCTTCCGGGCGTGGCCGAATCGATATTTCGAAGCCGCCGGGTATGGCTGAGCCCATGAAGGCAATCGCGATCAACCGCTACGGCGGCCCCGAGGTGGTCGAGTACACCGACCTGCCCGACCCCAAGGTCGGGCCCGACTCGGTCCTGGTGCAGGTACGGGCGGCCGGGGTGAACCCGGTGGACTGGAAGATCCGGGACGGCGCCCTGGACGGCATGCTGGACGTCCACTTCCCGCTGGTCATGGGCTGGGACGTGGCCGGCGTGGTCCGCGCCGTCGGCGGCGGGGTGACTGAGTTCACCCCCGGCGACGAGGTGTACGGCTACGTCCGCAAGGACGCCGTCGAGCACGGGACCTACGCCGAGCTGGTCTCCGCCCCCGTCCGTACCCTCGCCCGCCGGCCCGCCGCGCTGGACTGGGCGCAGTGCGGCGGCCTGCCGCTGGCCGGGCTCACCGCGCTGCAGAGCCTGCGGGTGCTGCGGCTCACCGAGGGGGAGACCTTGCTGGTGCACGCCGCGGCCGGCGGGGTCGGCCACCTGGCCGTCCAGATCGCCCGCGCCCGCGGCGCCCGGGTGATCGGCACGGCGGGCGAGCGCAACCACGACTACCTGCGCGGCCTGGGCGCCGAGCCGGTCGCCTACGGCGAGGGCCTGGCCGAACGGGTCCGCGCGCTCGCCCCGGACGGCGTGGACGCGGCCCTCGACCTGATCGGCCGCGGCGCCGTCCAGGTCTCGGCCGGGCTGGTGGCCGACCCGGGCCGGATCGCCTCGATCACCGACTTCGGCGTGAAGGCCCTCGGTGGCCACTACGTCTGGGTCCGCCCGGACACGGCGGACCTGGCCGAACTGGCCGAGCTCGCCGACGACGGCCGGCTGACCGTCACCGTCGCCTCCACCTTCCCGCTCGCCCAGGCGGCCTCCGCCCAGGCGCTCAGCGCCGAGGGCCGCACCCGGGGGAAGATCGTCCTGCTGGTGGACTAGCTAGAGGCCTGTCCGGCGGATCCCCGCCGGACAGGCCCGGGCCTTCTCCCCGTCATCCGCCAGCGATGAACTCGTTCAGGTCATCCGCCAGAATGGGTGGCGAACCGTTTCGGCAGCGGCCGTGGCCGAGCACCAGCCGCCGCCGGGACGTCCCCTCGACCCCCGCACGACCCGTGGAGCCCCGCACCGATGACCAGCAGCCGAGCGCACGAGGTGATCGGGGCCGACCTGGACGAGACCGATCGGCAGCTCCTCGCCCGCCTCGGCAGCGACGGCCGCGCCTCCTACGCCGAGATCGGCCTGCAGGTGAACCTCTCCGCCACCGCCGTGCGCCGTCGGATCGACCGGCTCCGGGCGCGCGGTGTGGTGCGGGGCTTCACCGTGGTGCTGGACCCGGCCGTGCTCGGCTGGCAGACCGAGGCCTTCGTCGAGGTCTACTGCCGCGAGCGCACCGCCCCCGAGGAGATCCTCGCCAGCCTGCGCCAGTTCCCCGAGGTGGTCGCCGCCTGGACGGTCACCGGGGACCCGGACGCCCTGGTCCACCTGCGGGCCGCCGACATGCGCCATCTGGAGGCCGTCATCGAGCGCATCCGGCGCGAGCCCGGCGTCCAGCGCAGCCGCTCCTCGGTGGTCCTCTCCCAGCTGATCGGCTGACCCGTCCGGCCCCACGCAGGAATCCTGCGCGGACCCGCCCGAAGACGCTCGAAACCTGCCTGACCAGCCGCGTTCCGACGCGCGTCGAAGCACCGCCGCTGCCTACGCTGATCACGTCCGGTCGGCGCGGTGAGGCGTCCCGCAGACCGGATCCCCCCGACACCCACAGCCGAGAGGGACAGCCGTGTCCGCAGCACCCGACCGCATGCACCGGCCCGACAACGAACTGGTCGACCTGGTTTTCGACTACATGCGGGAGCGACTGCAGTACGACCCCGTTCCGCTCGACCACCCCGGTGACGGCGAGCACCTGCGCGCCCAGCTGTCCGGCCTGCTGAACCAGGACGGCAACAACCCGGCCGACGTGCTCAAGCTCTACGACCACGAGCTGTCCCGCGCGGTCATCTCCGCCGACAGCCCGCGCTACCTGTCCTTCATCCCGTGCGCCCCCACCAAGGCCGCGCTGCTGTTCGACATGGTCGTCTCCTGCGCCTCGCTGCAGGGCATCTCCTGGCTGGAGGCGGCCGGCGCGATAGCCGCCGAGAACCAGGTGCTGCGCCTGATCGCCGACCGCGCGGGCCTGCCCCAGACGGCCGGCGGCTGCTTCGTCTCCGGCGGATCGGCGGGCAACCTGTCCGCCCTGGTCGTCGCCCGCGACACCGCCCGCCGCCGCCTCGGCGTCGGGCCGGAGGCGCGGCTGCGGATAGCCGTCGCCGACCAGGTGCACTCCTCGGTCAAGAACACCTTCAACATCATCGGCGTCGAGGCCTTCAAGGTCCCGACCGTCAACCGGCGCTTCACCGGCGAGGCGCTGCGCGCCGCCCTGGCCGCCGACCCCAACCCCGAAACGGTGATCGCGGTCGTCGGCACCGCCGGCACCACCAACGAGGGCATCGTCGACGACCTCAAGGGCCTGGCCGAGGTCGCCCGCGAGCGCGACCTGTGGTTCCACGTGGACGGCGCCTACGGCGGCGCGGGCCTGTTCGCCCCCTCGGTGCGCGAGCGCTACGACGGCATCGAGCACGCCGACTCCTTCGTGGTCGACCCGCACAAGTGGCTGTTCGCCCCCTTCGACTGCGCCGCGCTGATCTACCGCAACCCGCAGCTCGCCCGCGCCGTGCACACCCAGGACGCCTCCTACCTGGACGTCCTGCACACCGAGGGCGACGAGTGGAACCCCACCGACTACGCCTACCACCTGACCCGGCGCGCCCGCGGCCTGCCGCTCTGGTTCTCGCTGGCCGTGCACGGCGTCCAGGCCTACACCGACGCCGTCGAGACCGGCCTCCAGCTGGCCCGGGACACCGCCCAGCTGATCCGTGACACCGAGCACCTGGAGCTGCTGTTCGACCCGCAGCTCTCCGCCGTCTGCTTCAAGCGCAAGGGCTGGACCAACGAGGACTACTACCGCTGGTCGCAGCAGCTGCTCGCGGACCAGATCGGCTTCGTGACCCCGACCGGCTGGGACGGCGAGACGGTGGCCCGCTTCGCCTTCCTGCACCCGGGCACGACCATGGAGATGGTCCGGGAGATCCTGGACACCATGGCCTGATCGACGCCCCGCGCGTACGGCCCCACCGGCTCGCCCGGCGGGGCCGTACGCGCGCCTACAGGAACGCTCCGCTCGGCAGGTACGGGCTCGGCGGCCGCATCCCGCGCACCCCGACGAAGCCTCCGGTCTCCGGCGTCAGCCCGACCTCCAGGCCGACGTCCAGCGCCCACTCCTGCTCGGCGGTCAGGTACTCCACCCGTGCCTCGGCCCCGTCCGGCACCCGGGCCAGCGCCTCGCGCAGCAGCCGGGCGGCGATCCGCTTGCTGGTGGCCGCCAGCAGCCGCACCGTGCCGCCGTCCCGGTAGCAGTAGCCGCTGCCGGCCAGCGCGTCGGCGACCAGCAGCTCCTCGAAGTGCCCGAGCATCAGCTCGTGGTCCGGGCCGTGCGCCGACCCGCGCAGCCGCCGGTCCACCGAGTCCAGCAGGTGCAGCTGGGTGGCGTTGCCGCGGTGCACCGGGATGTCCCCCGGGTCGATCAGCCCGTTCCGGTCCACCCGTCCGGTCAGCCGCATCGCCGGGTGCAGGGTGAACCCGGCCAGCCGGTAGCGGCGGGCCGCCGCTGGGGAGGACGAGGCGCAGACCATCCCGCGCAGACAGCCCCGCGCGTGCGCCGTGGCCCGTTCCAGCAGCAGCCGGCCGACCCCCTTGCCCTGCGCGGACGGGCGGACGGCGAACAGCGAGGGCGTCCACAGGCCCTCGCGGCGCATCGACAGCACCACCCCGACCGCCTCCCCGCCGCTTTCCGCCAGCCAGCAGCCCCCGGGATCGGTGCGTGCCAGGTGCCGGGTCCGGGCCAGCTGCAGCGGTGTCGGCTCGGGCGGCGCCGGAGCGGCGGTCGGCTCGGTGAAGGCGGCGAAGGACAGTTCCTGGACGACCTCCGCGTCCGCTGCGGTGTCCCTGACCTGGCGAAGGATCATGCCGACCATCCTGGCGTCCGACGGACGGCCGCGGGGCCGGTTCACCCGGATCCAGGACCGGGGCGGTGCCCCGCACTGCCCGGTTGTGCGAGCATGGGGAGCGTAAGGGAGACGGGTGGCACACCCGGCCCACGGAAACCAGCCGCCGAACAGGCCGCTGAAATCCATCGCCGTCCGGGAAATGAATCCGGACGGCCGTTGGTTGGCACTGGCGGCAGACCGTCGTCAAGACCGGGAGAAAGCAGATGACCGTCCAGGACGAGACCACCGTCGAGAGTGGCATCCTCCTCACCGATGCCGCCGCGGCAAAGGTCAAGGCCCTGCTGGAGCAGGAAGGCCGCGAGGACCTCGCGCTGCGCGTCGCCGTCCAGCCCGGTGGCTGCTCCGGCCTGCGTTACCAGCTGTTCTTCGACGAGCGCTCGCTCGACGGCGACGTGGTGAAGGACTTCAACGGCGTCAAGGTCGTCACCGACCGGATGAGCGCCCCGTACCTGGGCGGCGCCACCGTCGACTTCGTCGACACCATCGAGAAGCAGGGCTTCACGATCGACAACCCGAACGCCACCGGCTCCTGCGCCTGCGGCGACTCCTTCAGCTAAGCCTGAAGCGCGGGCCCAGCCCGAAACGCGTGAGGCGGCCCCGGGGAACTTCCCCGGGGCCGCCTCACGCGTTTCCACGGCTAGCGGGCCGCGCCGTCCGGGGTCACCGGGTCCGGGCCGGCGTGCGGGTCGCCCTCCAGCGGCACCTCCTGGCCGCTCGTCCGGTCGACCACCGTCCGCCCGGCCAGCGGTGAGCGCAGATCGGCGGCGACCGCCTGCCGCTTGGCCAGCGCGGTGCAGACCTGCCCCGGCTGGACGGTCGGCGGGCCCGGCACGATCTCGACGGCCACCTTGCCCGCCTGCGACTCGTCCGCCTTCAGCGCGTACTTGGTGCAGACCCCGCCGAAGAAGTAGACGGTCAGCTTGTTGCCGCCGTCCGCCCGGTAGGCGATCGGCGGACGCACCGCGGGACCGGCCCCGGTGCCGGCCGGGTTGGGCTCGCCCGGGGCGATCGCGTTGCCCGGGGGAGTGGCCGCCCCCGACGGCTGCCCCGGGGCGGGCTGGGCCGGAGTGGGGGCCCCGCCGGTCGGCGGCGTCCGGGCCGGCTCGCCGGTCGCCGTCGTGGACGGGGTGCCGGAGGCGGTCGGGGCCTGCGGGGCGCCACTCACCGAGACCGAGGAACTCGCGGAGGCGGAGGCGCCCGCCGAGTCCGCCGAGCTCTTGCCGTCCCCGTTGCACCCGGCCACCGTCACCACCGCCGCCAGCGCCACAGCCGCCAGGGCCACCGCCCGCCGACCGCGCCGGGGCATCGTCTCCAGGTCCATCTGCACATCCTCCCGAGGGCTCAGCGGCGCCGCCCCTCGGCCGCTCCGCGCGGATGTGACGTGCCCCGGTCGGATCCGGTTCCGTTCTCAGACGGAACGGATCATGCCGTACTCGGCCATCCCGGCGACCAGCCGCTGCGCCCCGGACGGGACCCGGACGCCGACGGACGCGGGGGCGGTCGGCTCCGGGTCCGCCGCCAGCAGCGGCCAGAACCGGCGCAGCCGCCGCGAGGAGCTCACCAGCGCGTCGAGGGTCTCGCCGTCGGCTTCACCCCGGAGGGCGGACGGCGGGGAGTGTTTGGGCATCATCGGGCATCGCTCCGATCCAGAGCCGTGGCGGCACTGCCACGGTCGAAGTCGGGACCCGCCCGGTCCGGCCGGACCCCTCTAAGGCCGACCCTAGGCCCGGTTTCCGTACACCCACCAGTGCTACCCGGAGGTAGTACACGTTCGAGGGCGAGGGGTGCCACCATGGCCGGAGGGGGACAGCTTGAGCGGCACTCTTGCTGGCGCACGGTGCGGGCCCGGTACCGTGAGTGGGTTCATTCGACCCCGCCCGCTGGCCCTGCTGCCATCTTGAGGAGACCTCCGTGCGTATCGCCGTCGCCGGCTCGATCGCCACCGACCATCTGATGACGTTCCCCGGTCGGTTCGCCGACCAGCTCGTCGCCGAGCAGCTGCACACCGTGTCGCTGTCGTTCCTGGTCGACGCCCTGGACATCCGCCGCGGCGGTGTCGCGCCGAACATCGCGTTCGGCATGGGCGTGCTCGGGCTCCGGCCGGTCCTGGTCGGCGCCGCCGGTGCGGACTTCGCCGAGTACCGCAGCTGGCTGGAGCGCAACAACGTGGACTGCGACTCCGTCCACATCTCCGAGACCCGGCACACCGCCCGCTTCATGTGCACCACGGACGAGGACCACAACCAGATCGCCTCGTTCTACACCGGTGCCATGGCCGAGGCCCGCAACATCGAGCTCAAGCCGATCGCCGACCGCGTCGGCGGCCTCGACCTCGTCCTGGTCGGCGCCGACGACCCGCAGGGCATGGTCCGCCACACCCAGGAGTGCCGCACCCGCGGCTACTCCTTCGCCGCCGACCCCTCCCAGCAGCTGGCCCGCCTGGAGGGCGACGACATCCGCGAGCTGGTGGACGGCGCCGCGTACCTGTTCACCAACGAGTACGAGGCCGCGCTGATCGAGAACAAGACCGGCTGGGGCGCCGAGGAGCTGCTCACCCGCGTCGGCACCCGGGTCACCACCCTGGGCAGCAAGGGCGTCCGGATCGACCGCAAGGGCGAGGCCCCGATCCTGGTCGGCTGCGCGAAGGAGGAGGCCAAGGTCGACCCGACCGGCGTCGGCGACGCCTTCCGGGCCGGCTTCCTGACCGGCCTGTCCTGGCAGCTGGACCTGGAGCGCGCCGCCCAGCTCGGCTGCATGCTCGCCACCCTGGTGATCGAGACCGTCGGCACCCAGGAGTACGAGCTGCGCCCGAGCGCCTTCCTGAAGCGCTTCGAGGAGAACTACGGCGCCGAGGCCGCCGCGGAGATCCGCGCCCACCTGGTCAAGTAGGCCCGCTCCCTCAGGAGCGGCGCAGCACCAGGTAGGCCGAGCCCCGGTCGCCGCCGTACTCGGCGGCCGGGGCCTCGCCCGCGTACTCCTGCCCGCGCATCTCGCACCAGGCCGGGATGTCCAGCCGGGCCGCCTCGTCGTCCGCCAGCACGGCGACCGTGCCGCCCACCGGCACCTCGCCGATCCGCTTCGCCAGCTCGATCACCGGCAGCGGGCAGCGCTGGCCCAAGGCATCGATGATTGTGACGCGCCCGCTCGCGGTCTGTGCCACCGGCTCCGGCGCCACCGCCACCGGCGCCGGCAGGTCCAGCCCGAGCGGGGCCCGGACGCCCGCCACCAGGTCCGGCAGCACGGTGAGGAAGCGCTCCACGTCCGCCTCGGCTGTCCCGTACGGCAGCGAGACCCGGACGTTGCCCTCGGTGAGCACCCCCATCGCGGCCAGCACATGGCTCGGTGTCAGCGTCGAGGAGGTGCAGGAGGAGCCGGAGGAGACCGCGAAGCCCGCCCGGTCCAGCTCGGTGAGCAGTACCTCGCCGTCCACGTACAGACAGGAGAAGGTGACGATGTGCGGCAGCCGTCGCACCGGGTCGCCGACCACCTCGACCTCGGGCACCAGCTGCGGCACCCGGGTGCGGATCCGTTCCACCAGCGCGTGCAGCCGGGCGTTCTCCCGCTCGGCCTCGGCCCGTACGGCGCGCAGCGAGGCGGCCGCGGCCACGATCGCCGGGACGTTGACGTAGCCGGGCACCCGGCCGCCCTCGCGCTCGTCGGCCGGCAGCGGCGAGGAGTACCGGACCCCCTTGCGTACGGCGAGGACCCCGACCCCGGGTGGCCCGCCCCACTTGTGGGCGCTCGCGGTCAGCAGCGACCAGCCCGCCGGGACGTCCGTCCGCCCGACGCTCTGCGCCGCGTCCACCAGCAGCGGCACCCCGGCCTCGGCGCACAGCGCGGCGACCTCGCCGACCGGCTGGACGGTGCCCACCTCGTGGTTGGCGCTCTGCAGCGCGGCCAGCGCGGTGTCCGGGCGCAGCAGGGAGCCGAAGACCTCCGGGTCCACGCGCCCGGTGCGGTCCACCGGGGCGACCGAGACCGAGCCCCCGCCCGCCTCTCCCCCGGCTTCCGGCCGGGGGTACTCCCATCGCTCGGCGACGTGCAGCACGCTGGAGTGCTCCACCGCGGAGTGCACCAGGTGCGCGCCGCGCCGCCGGTTCCCGGTCAGGGCGCCCAGCAGGCCGAGTTGGACGGCCTGGGTGCCGCTCGCGGTGAAGGCGATCTCGTCCGCCCGCGCGCCCAGGACGGCGGCCACCGTCTCGCGGGCGGCGTCCAGCAGCATCCGGGCCTGTCGGCCGGAGCGGTACAGCCGGGCCGGATCGGCCCAGCCCTCGTCCAGGGCGGCGGTCAGGGCCTGCCGCGCGACGGGGTGCAGAGGGGCCGTCGAAGCCACGTCGAAGTACACGGTGACATTTAACGACACACTCGGGCGCGCCTCCGCTCCGGCCGCGTGGCTCACCAGCCGTCAGTCGATCATCCTTAATGTCCGCTTCGTCCGCGACCGACGGGCCGTCACTCACGTTGTTCGAGGTCATCCCCCGATCGGGCGTAAGGACCTCGAATGCCTACGATGACCTGCGACGTAGCCCTTGCCGGGCCTGATCGGGCGACCGGGCGGCGCGTTACCGGGGGCTGCCCGTCAGGAGCGCATAAGGCTGGAGTAGGGTTTGGCCCGCATAAGCATTCAAACCGTGCCCGTGGACGGGTCGCCAGGGAGGCTCACAATCCTCCTTCGGTGCGACGCGAAGGCGGGCGAGACTTCGGGAAGGCGCTACGTGAGTCCCAACGGCTCCGACCGCTCGCCGCGGCGCACGATGCGGCGGAAGCTGCCTCAGGCGCTGGCACTGGGCCTCGTCATCGCGACCGCCACCGGCTGCTCGGCCAACGACCTCCCCAGGCTTGGCCTCCCGAGCCCCGTCACGTCGGAAGGGCCCTTGGTCCTCCGGATGTGGCAGGGCTCCTGGATCGCGGCGCTGGTGGTCGGCGTACTGATGTGGGGTCTGATCATCTGGAGCGTGATCTTCCACCGGCGCAAGCGCACCGGTGTGGAGATCCCTCCGCAGACCCGGTACAACGTGCCCATCGAGGCGCTCTACACCGCGGTCCCCATCATCATCGTCTCGGTCCTCTTCTACTTCGTCGCCCGCGACGAGGCGAAGCTGACATCGGTCTCCGCGAAGCCGCAGCACTACGTCAACGTGGTGGGCTTCCAGTGGAGCTGGGCGTTCAACTACGAGAACACCGAGACGCCCGACCCGGCCAACAAGGACGCCGCGTACGACATCGGTACGCCCAAGGACGTTCCGACGCTCTGGCTGCCGGTCAACGAGACGGTGCAGTTCCGGCTCACCTCTCGTGACGTCATCCACGACTTCTGGCCCGTCAACTTCATGATGAAGATGGACGTCGTGCCGGGCGTGGTGAACAAGTTCGAGGTCACCCCGACCGTCAAGGGCGACTACGTGGGCAAGTGTGCCGAGCTCTGCGGCGAGGACCACTCGCGCATGCTGTTCAACGTCAAGGTCGTCGACCGCGCCGACTACGACAAGCACCTGGCCGACCTTCGTGCCAAGGGCCAGGAAGGTGCGGTGCCTTCCGGCCTCATCACCATGGGAAGTGAAGCGAAGTGACCATCCTCAACGAGCCCGCCGCGGCCGGCGGGGGCGCCGAGGCCGTCACGGTCGGGGCGCAGCGGACCCGGAAGCCGGGTTCGACCATCATCAAGTGGTTGACCACAACTGACCACAAGACGATCGGCACCCTGTACCTGGGCACGTCGTTCGCCTTCTTTCTGATCGGTGGCATCCTCGCCCTGGTCATGCGTGCCGAGCTGGCTCGTCCCGGGACCCAGATCCTGTCGAACGAGCAGTTCAACCAGGCGTTCACGATGCACGGCACGATCATGCTGCTGATGTTCGCGACGCCGCTGTTCGCGGGCTTCGCGAACTGGATCATGCCGCTGCAGATCGGCTCCCCGGACGTGGCCTTCCCGCGTCTGAACATGTTCGCGTACTGGCTGTACCTCTTCGGTTCGACCATCGCGGTCTGCGGCTTCCTGACCCCGAACGGTGCCGCCGACTTCGGTTGGTTCGCCTACTCCCCGCTGTCGGACGCGGTGCACTCGCCCGGCATCGGCGGCGACATGTGGATCATGGGTCTGGCCTTCTCCGGCTTCGGCACGATCCTCGGTGCGGTCAACTTCATCACCACGATCATCTGCATGCGCGCTCCGGGCATGACGATGTTCCGGATGTCGATCTTCGTCTGGAACGTCCTGCTGACCTCGGTGCTGGTCCTGCTGGCCTTCCCGGTCCTGGCCGCCGCGCTGTTCGCCCTGGAGGCCGACCGCAAGTTCGGTGCCCACGTCTTCGACCCGGCCAACGGCGGGGCGATGCTCTGGCAACACCTGTTCTGGTTCTTCGGCCACCCCGAGGTGTACATCATCGCGCTGCCGTTCTTCGGCATCGTGTCGGAGATCATCCCGGTCTTCAGCCGCAAGCCGATGTTCGGCTACTCCGGTCTGATCGCGGCCACCATCGCGATCGCCGGTCTGTCCGTGACGGTGTGGGCGCACCACATGTACGTCACCGGACAGGTACTGCTGCCGTTCTTCTCCTTCATGACCTTCCTGATCGCGGTCCCGACCGGTGTGAAGTTCTTCAACTGGGTCGGCACCATGTGGAAGGGCTCGCTGAGCTTCGAGACTCCGATGCTGTGGACGGTCGGCTTCCTGGTCACCTTCCTCTTCGGTGGTCTGACCGGTGTCCTGCTGGCCTCGCCGCCGATCGACTTCCACGTCTCGGACTCGTACTTCGTCGTCGCCCACTTCCACTACGTGGTCTTCGGCACCGTCGTCTTCGCGATGTTCGCCGGCTTCCACTTCTGGTGGCCGAAGATGACCGGCAAGATGCTGGACGAGCGCCTCGGCAAGATCACCTTCTGGACGCTGTTCTTCGGCTTCCACACCACCTTCCTGGTGCAGCACTGGCTCGGCGCGGAGGGCATGCCCCGCCGTTACGCCGACTACCTGGCCTCGGACGGCTTCACCACGCTGAACACCGTCTCGACCATTGGCTCCTTCGTGCTCGGCCTGTCGATCCTGCCGTTCCTCTACAACGTCTGGAAGACCGCCAAGTACGGCGAGAAGGTCGCCGTGGACGACCCGTGGGGCTTCGGCCGCTCGCTGGAGTGGGCGACCTCCTGCCCGCCGCCGCGGCACAACTTCCTCACCCTGCCCCGGATCCGCTCCGAATCCCCGGCCTTCGACCTCCACCACCCGGAGATCGCCGCGCTGGACTACCTGGAGAACCACGGTGAGCCGGCCAAGCACCTCGCCGGTGTGACCCCGGCGAAGTACGACGCCCCGCAGCTGGGCAAGGGCAAGAAGGAGGGCGACGCCTGATGAAGGAACAGGGAAAGATCTTCCTCGGCCTGTCGGTCTTCGTGCTGGCCATGGCCATCACCTACGGCCTGTGGACCAACAACTCGGGCCCGGGTCTGGAGGCCGCCGGTACCACGGCGCTGTTCCTGGCCTTCGCCCTCTGCGCCTTCATCGGGTACTACCTCGCCTTCACCGCCCGCCGGGTGGACAGCGGCGCGGGTGACAACCCCGAGGCCGAGGTCGCGGACGACTCCGGCGAGCTGGGCTTCTTCGCCCCGCACAGCTGGCAGCCGCTCTCGCTGGCGCTCGGTGGCGCGCTCGCCTTCCTGGGCGTGATCTTCGGCTGGTGGCTGATGTTCTGGGCCGCCCCGATCATCGCGGTCGGCATCTTCGGATGGGTCTTCGAGTTCTACCGCGGCGAGAACCAGAACCAGTAGGGTTCAGCTTCCGCCGACAGGGCCGGTTCCCCCGCACGGGGGAACCGGCCCTGTCGTTTCTTGGGGTGACCGCCTCACTCGCCCGGGTGAACGGCGGGTCGCTCGGATGTCGTTCGGACCAGGGCGTTCCTACGATCTGATTAATCGTGCGAAATCCTGGGAGGCGGCCATGGCCGACAGGCGCGGAATCGCAGGCATAGGCGGCATCTCGCTGACCCTCGCAGTGCTGGCCCCGCTGGCCGCCTGCTCATCCGGTGACGACTCCGGACCCCACCGGGTGGACGCGGCCCGGCTCGTCCACCTCTCGGCCAAGGGCAAGGTCGACCCGTCCCAGCCGGTCACCGTGACGGCCGTGGAGGGCAGCCGGATCACCGACGTCACGGTGGTCGGCCCGGACGGCCGGGTGGTGGCCGGCAAGCTCGCCGACGACCAGCGCAGCTGGCAGACCACCGGCCGACTGAAGGCCGACACCGCGTACAGCGTCCGGATCTCCGCCGACGACGGCAGGAACGGCCGCGGCGACGCCACCGTCGGCTTCAGCACCCTGGCCGGCCAGCGCGTGCTCAACGCCAAGCTCGGCCCGGACTCCTCCGGCAGCGGCGTCTACGGCGTCGGCCAGCCGCTCACCGTGCAGCTCTCCCAGGCGGTGAAGGACCCGCAGGCCCGCCAGGAGGTCGAACGGGCCCTGACGGTGACCTCCCTGCCCGCCGTCACGGGCGCCTGGTACTGGGTGGACGACAAGAACCTGCACTTCCGCCCGGAGGAGTACTGGCCGGTCGGGACGACCGTCTCGCTGGCCTTCGACGGCACCGGCACCCGGATCGCGGACGGCCTCTACGGCGGCGACCGCAGCTCGCTGCGGCTGCGGATCGGGGCGCGGGTCGAGACGGTGATCGACGCGGCCGCCCACGAGCTCACCCTGAAGCGCGACGGCCAGGTGCTCCGGACCATCCCGGTGACCACCGGCAGGCCCGGGTTCGACACCCGCAACGGCATCAAGGTGGTGCTCGGCCAGGAGCGCTCGGTCCGGATGAACGGCGAGACGATCGGTATCCCGACCGGCACCTCGGATTCCTACGACCTGAACGTCGAGTGGGCCACCCGGGTGACGTGGAGCGGCGAGTACGTCCACGCGGCGCCCTGGTCGGTCAGCTCCCAGGGCATCGAGAACGTCAGCCACGGGTGCACCGGCATGAGCACCGACAACGCCAAGTGGTAC
Source organism: Kitasatospora sp. NPDC101155 (assembly GCF_044768305.1). Taxonomy (NCBI): domain Bacteria; kingdom Bacillati; phylum Actinomycetota; class Actinomycetes; order Kitasatosporales; family Streptomycetaceae; genus Kitasatospora; species Kitasatospora sp. NPDC101155. The sequence continues at coordinate 129,384 of NZ_JBIWPN010000003.1, forward strand.
TACGACAACACCCGGGTGGGGGACCTGGTCACGGTGGTGAACAGCCGAGGCGCCAAGATGGAGCCCTTCGGCAACGGCTTCGGGGACTGGAACGTCTCCTGGACGGACTGGGTCAAGCACAGCGCCCTCGGACAGCCCCTCAGCACCACCGCGCCGGCCTCCCAGGCCCCCGCCGCGGGGATGATGCGGCCGGAGGTCTGAGGCGGTGACTCGCCCGCTCGCCTCCGGGGCGCTCTGACCCGGTGCCGACGGTCGGCGCTCCGGCGCTCGTACCTCGCTCGTCGCTTCTCCCTTTCGGCACCGGCGCGCCCCTTCGGCTCGGGGCGGTGACTCTCCCGCTCGCTGTGACTCGCCCGCTCGCCTCCGGGGCGACTCAGACCTCGGGGTAGGCCAGCTGCAGCGCGGTGACCACGGCGGCCAGGGCGTCGGCGTGGGACAGGCCCAGACGGTTCGCCCGTTCGGCGTACTCGCCGGCGGCCGCGGCGGCCAGCCGGTGGGCGGTGTCCCCGGTGGCGGCGATCAGGGTGCCGCGTCGGCCGTGGGTCTCCACCACGCCGTCCGCCTCCAGCTCCCGGTAGGCCCGCGCCACCGTCCCGGCGGCCAGGCCCAGTTCCTCGGCCAGTGCCCGGACGGTGGGCAGCCGCAGCCCGGTCGGCAGCTCGCCGGAGCGGGCCCGACCGGCGATCTGGGCGCGGATCTGCTCGTACGGGGGAGTGGCGGCGGCGGGGTCGACGGACAGCTGCACGGGGGCTCCTGGAGAGGCGGTGCGGGTACAGGAAAGCCCGAGGGCCGCCGACCAGGTGAACTCTGGTCAGCGGCCCTCGGAGTGACGCCGGGGTGCGTACGGGATCAGTGGTGGCCGTGGCCGCTGGTGATCTCGTGGTGCTCCTCGCTGGTCGGCTTGGGGATCTGGCTTCCCTCGCCGTAGAAGCCGCGGGAGAGCTTGGCCCGGGTGCGGGTGAGGACGCCGGCCTTGCGGGCCACGCCGTTCTCGTCCGTCTGGGCCGGCAGCTCGACCGGCTGGACCTGCTCGTGCGCCGTGAGCTTGAACAGGTCCTTCTGCGGCAGCTGGGCGTGGACCTCGACGAACTCACCGTGCGGCAGGCGCTTGATGACACCCGTCTCGCGGCCGTGCAGCACCTTCTCCTTGTCACGGCGCTGCAGGCCGAGGCACCAGCGCTTGGTGATGATGAAGGTGATGACCGGCACCGCGAAGAAGCCGACGCGGACGAAGTAGGTGATCGAGTTCAGCGACAGGTGGAAGTGCGTCGCGAACAGGTCGTTGCCACCACCGACCAGCAGCACCAGGTACAGGCTGATCCAGGCGGCACCCAGGGCGGTGCGGACCGGGGCGTTGCGCGGGCGGTCCAGGATGTGGTGCTCGCGCTTGTCGCCGGTGATCCAGCCCTCGATGAACGGGTAGACCGCGATCGAGACCAGGACCAGCGGGAAGATCATCAGCGGGATGAACACGCCCAGGTTCAGGGTGTGGCCCCACAGGCTGATCTCCCAGCCCGGCATGACACGGATCAGACCCTCGGAGAAGCCCATGTACCAGTCGGGCTGGGCGTCGGTCGACACCTGGTCCGGACGGTACGGGCCGTAGGCCCAGATCGGGTTGATCGTGGCGATCGCCGAGATGGCGGCGATGAGGCCGAAGACCAGGAAGAAGAAGCCACCGGCCTTGGCCATGTAGACCGGCATCAGCGGCATGCCGACGACGTTCTTCTCGGTCTTGCCCGGGCCCGCCCACTGGGTGTGCTTGTGGTAGAAGACCAGGATCAGGTGCGCCACCAGCAGGCCGAGCATGATGCCCGGGATCAGCAGCACGTGGATGGTGAAGAACCGCGGCACGATGTCGTGGCCGGGGAACTCGCCCCCGAACAGGAACATCTGGACGTAGGTGCCGATCAGCGGGACCGCGAGGATCGCGCCTTCCATGAAGCGGATACCGGTACCCGACAGCAGGTCGTCCGGCAGCGAGTAGCCGAAGAAGCCGTCGAACATGCCCAGGATCAGCAGCAGGAAGCCGAAGACCCAGTTGATCTCACGCGGCTTGCGGAACGCGCCGGTGAAGAACACGCGCATCATGTGGACGAGCATCGCGGCCACGAAGACCAAGGCGGCCCAGTGGTGGATCTGACGGATCAGCAGACCGCCGCGGACCTCGAAGCTGATGTCCACCGTGGAGGCGTACGCCTCCGACATCCCGATGCCCTTGAGCGGCACGTACGAGCCGTTGTAGACGACCTCGGCCATCGACGGCTTGAAGAACAGCGTCAGGTAGACACCGGTCAGGATGATGATGATGAACGTGTAGAGGCAGATCTCGCCCAGCATGAAGGACCAGTGGTCCGGGAAGATCTTGCGCAGGTTGGCCTTGGCGAGGGAGTAGATCCCCAGCCGGCCGTCCGTCCAGTCAGCCGCGGCTTCCCACTTGTTGGCGGGCTTGGCGCGCGTGCTGGAGGGCTTGGCGGCACCGGTCGTGGTGCTGCTCGCGCTACTCATCGAGCACGCTCCCAGAAGCTCGGGCCGACAGGCTTCTCGAAGTCGCCGGTGGCGACCAGATTGCCCTTCTCGTCAGTGATGATCTTCAGCTGCGGCAGCGGGTGGCCGGCCGGGCCGAAGATGACGCGCGCGCCGTCCGCCAGGTCGAAGGTCGACTGGTGGCAGGGGCAGAGCGCGTGGTGGGTCTGCTGCTCGTACAGGCTGATCGGGCAGCCGACGTGGGTGCAGATCTTGGAGTAGGCGAGGATGCCCTCGAAGCCCAGGTCCTTGGACTTGTCGTCCTTGATGTCGTCCGGCGCGATGCGCACCAGCATCAGGGCGTCCTTGGCGATCCGCTGCTGGAAGTCCTCGCTGTGGGTGGTCAGACCCTCCGGCATGGCGAAGGTCAGCGAGCCGACGGCGATGTCCTCGGGCTTCATCGGCTGCATGGTGTTCATGTTGATGAGCGCCAGCGGCTTGGCCTGGGTCGCCTCCCTCCAGCCCGTCTCCTGCAGCTTCTTCTCGGGCAGCGGGCCCAGGTCGCGGAGCAGGACCACGCCGGAGAGCGGGACCAGCGCCATCGAACCGATGAGGGTGTTGCGGATCATCTTGCGGCGACCGAAGCCGGACTCGGCGGCACCGGTCTTGAACTGCTCGATGACGTCCGCGCGAACCTCGTCGGAGGCCTCGATCGGGTGACGCTCGGCCGGCATCTCGACGTCCGACATCAGGGTGCGGGCCCAGTGGACCGCGCCCGCGCCGATCATGAACAGGGCGACGCCCAGAGTCAGACCGAGCGCGAAGTTCAGCGCGCTGACCTTCCCCAGCGGGAAGATGTAGACGATCTTGTCCGGGTCGATGGCCACGTACGAGGCGATGAAGCCGATGGTGGCGAGCATCGACATCACGAACATCAGCGAGACCTGGCGCTCGGCGCGCTTGGCGGCCCGCTCGTCGATGTCGGTGCGACGGGGCTCGTGGGCCGGCAGGCCCGGGTCGGCGAAGGGGTTGCCGTGCTCGGCGACCTCGCCGGCGGAGCCGTGCGGCTCCGGGAGCTTCTCTTCTGACATGTCGTGGCTCATGACTTCTTGGCCTTGGTGGTGTGGGCGGCGACCCAGATCGCGACCGCGATGAGCGTGCCGAGACCGAAGATCCAGCCGAACAGACCCTCGGTCACCGGACCGAGGCTGCCCAGCGTGAGACCACCGGGGTTGGGCTCTTCGCTAGTGGTGTGGCGGACGAAGGCCACGATCTGCTTCTTCTGCTCCTCGGGCATGGTGGTGTCCGGGAACGACGGCATGTTCTGCGGGCCGGTCTGCATGGCCTCGTAGATGTGCTTGGCGTCCACGCCCTCCAGCGACGGGGCGTACTTGCCCTTGGTCAGGGCACCACCCTGGCCGGCGAAGTTGTGGCACTGGGCGCAGTTGGTGCGGAACAGCTCGCCACCCTTGGAGATGTCCTCGGGGTCGGTCGAGGTGTACTGCTTCTCCTCCGGCGTCACCGGGCCGGGGCCGAGGGAGGCGACGAAGGCGGCGAGCTGGTCGATCTCGGCCTGCGTGTAGATGTTCTTCTTGCGCGGCACCTGGGCGCCGGGCTGCTGGGCCGGCATGCGGCCGGTGCCGACCTGGAAGTCGACAGCGGCGGAGCCCACGCCGACCAGGCTCGGACCGTCGCTGCCGCCCTGGCCGTTCAGGCCGTGGCAGGAGGAGCAGCCCACGGCGAAGAGCTTCTTGCCCTCATCGATCGCGAGCGACTGCGCGGCGACGTCGGCCTGCGCCTTGTCGGCGGGCGCGAACGCGGCGTACAGCCCCCCGGTTGCCGCCAGGGCGAGAAGTAGGACGACCAGCGCCGCCAATGGGTGGCGCCGTCGTGCGGAGAGCTTTTTCACGGAATAACCCCGGTGTCAGGATCTGGTCGACTGGTGGGTGCACCCGGCTGCCGGTCTGGCCGGCACGAGGCTGCCTGTTCCAAGGCTGCGCGCGCGGTCGGTCGGTGGGAGCGTCGGCACCGGCAGAAGCGGCCCGTCGCCGATGAGGGCGGGGGCCGCAGCCGGTGGCCAGCGACCTGATCAGCTGGTTACTTGATCAGGTAGATGGTCGCGAACAGGCCGATCCACACGACGTCGACGAAGTGCCAGTAGTACGACACGACGATCGCGGCGGTGGCCTGCTCGTGCGTGAAGCGCTTGGCTGCGTACGTCCGTCCCAGGACCAGCAGGAAGGCGATCAGACCACCCGTCACGTGCAGCCCGTGGAAGCCGGTGGTCAGGTAGAACACCGTGCCGTACGGGTCGGAGGACAGCGAGAGGCCGTCCTTCTTGACCAGCTCGGTGTACTCGTAGACCTGGCCGCCGATGAAGATCGCGCCCATCATGAACGTGATGATGAACCACATGCGGAGCTTCTTCACGTCCCCGCGCTCGGCGGCGAACACGCCGAGCTGACAGGTCAGCGAGGAGAGCACCAGGATGGTCGTGTTGACCGAGGAGAAGCCCACGTTCAGGGCGTGCGCCTTCTCGGTCCAGAACTCGGCTCCCTTGACGGAGCGGAGCGTGAAGTACATCGCGAAGAGGGCCGCGAAGAACATCAACTCGGAACTGAGCCAGACGATCGTTCCGACGCTGACCATGTTCGGTCGGTTGACCGATCCGTGCGCGTGCCCGGTTTCTACTGCTGTTGCTGTCGCCACGACGGACATTATGTCGGTCCCTTATTCCGTCTTCACGTCGGGGGGTGTCCCTCGGAGTGTCCGGTGCGTGCGGTATGCCCGCTTGGCCGTCGACGGGGTGTCCGGGCGGGGGCCGAGCGGCGGCGTGTCCCTTTTCTGACGGTTCCTCGGCGAGGCCCGCGACCCCCTTGCCCAGCGCGTCGTTGCACGGTCGGCGCAGTGTCGTGTTGTAGGGGACAGGGTGCCGCATCGGCCGTCCGGGTGGTCTCGGCGAGGCCGGGTGACGGGCCGTCCTCCGGGTGGGTGAGCCGTGGGCGCGGCGGCTTGAGCGGGAACGTGCGCGAGGGGGACCCGGGACGGGGGGAAACGGGAGTAGCATCCGGATCAGGTGAACGTGGTCCGGATCACACTTGAGGGAGCAGGGTCCATGGCGTACACGACCGACGAGACGCTCACCGTCCTCGTCTACAGCGACGACCGCAACACCCGCGAGCAGGTGCTGACGGCGCTCGGCCGTCGACCTGCCGAGGATCTTCCGGAGCTGTCCTACCTGGAGTGCGCGACCACCCCCGCGGTGCTCAAGGCGCTGGAGAAGGGCGGCATCGACCTCTGCATCCTGGACGGCGAGGCGGTGCCGGCCGGCGGGCTCGGCCTCGGGCGCCAGCTCAAGGACGAGATCTACGGCTGCCCGCCGGTGCTGGTGCTGATCGGCCGGCCGCAGGACTCCTGGCTGGCCGCCTGGAGCAGGGCCGATGCCGCGATCTCCCGCCCGGTGGACCCGGTCGCGCTGGCCGGGGCGGTCGCCACCCTGCTGCGGGCGCGAGTGGCGAAGCGGGCCCCGGCCACGCGTTGAGCGGGGTTGTCTCAGTACTAGAGAAGACACCGCCGTAGGAACCCCACCGCTCGATAGGCTGGCTCCATCCGTACGGACCTCCCCGGTACAGGGGAACCCACGACAGCTGGAGTCAGCCATGGTGAACGTGAACCCTGCGAACGGCGGTAGCGACCCCGCGCAGGTGGTCCGCACCTGGCCGGACCTCCTGGCGGCACTGTTGAAGGGGGAGGACCTCGACCGCTCGTCCACCGCGTGGGCGATGGACCGGATCATGAGCGGCGAGGCCTCCCCCGTCCAGGTGGCCGGGTTCATGGTGGCGCTGCGGGCCAAGGGCGAGTCGGTCGACGAGATCGCCGGTCTGGTCGACGCGATGTACGAGCACGCCGAGCCGCTGAACATCCCCGGCCCGGCGGTGGACATCGTCGGCACCGGCGGGGACCGGGCGAAGACCGTCAACATCTCCACCATGTCGGCGATCGTCGCGGCGGCGGCCGGGGCCAAGGTGGTCAAGCACGGCAACCGGTCGGCCTCCTCCGCCAGCGGCTCCTCGGACGTGCTGGAGAAGCTCGGGGTGGCGCTGGACCTGTCGGCCCGCCGGGTGGCCGAGGTGGCCGAGGAGGTCGGGCTCACCTTCTGCTTCGCGGCGAAGTTCCACCCCTCGATGCGGCACGCCGCCACCGCGCGGCGCGACCTCGGGGTGCCGACCGCCTTCAACATCCTCGGCCCGCTGACCAACCCGGCCAAGGTCACCTCGCACGCGATCGGCTGCTTCGACACCCGGCTCGCCGGGCTGATCGCCGGGGTGCTCGCCGGGCGCGGGGCGACCGCGCTGGTGTTCCGCGGCGACGACGGGCTGGACGAACTGACCATCACCACCACCTCGCAGGTGTGGCTGGTGCGCGACGGGGTGGTCACCGAGACCTCCTTCGACCCGCGGGACGTCGGCATCGAGCTGGTCGGCATCGAGGCGCTGCGCGGGGCGGACGCCGCCTACAACGCCGAGGTCGCGCGCAGGCTGCTGGCCGGAGAGCGCGGGCCGGTGCGGGACGCCGTGCTGCTGAACACCGCGGCGGCGCTGGTGGCGCTCGACCTGGGCGACGCGCCGCTGACGGAGCAGCTCGCCGCGGGCATGGCGCGGGCGGCGGAGGCGATCGACTCGGGCGCCGCGCGGGACCTGCTGCGGCGCTGGTCGGACGCCACCAGCCGGTAGCCGAGGCGGAAGTCGAGGGCCCGTACCGGTTCGCCGGTGCGGGCCCCGAGCACACGCCCCGAGCCGAAGGGGCGCGCCGGCGCCGAAAGTTGAGGAGCGACAAGCGAGGTACGAGCGC
>NZ_JBIWPN010000003.1:136796-150060 GCF_044768305.1 Kitasatospora sp. NPDC101155
GCGCCGGAGTGACGAGCGTCGGCGCCGGGTTCGAGCGCCCCGGAGGCGAGCGGGCGAAGGCGGGGTACGAGCGCCGGAGTGACGAGCGTCGGCGCCGGGTTCGAGCGCCCCGGAGGCGAGCGGGCGAAGGCGAGGTACGAGCGCCGGAGTGACGAGCGTCGGCGCCGGGTTCGAGCGCCCCGGAGGCGAGCGGGCGAAGGCGGGGTACGAGCGCCGGAGTGACGAGCGTCGGCGCCGGATTGGAGTGCCCCGGAGGCGAGCGGGCGAGAACAGCGTCCGGATGGTGGATGCCTGTTTGACCACCCAGCGGGCCCGACCTAGAGTCTTGGCCAGGTCATGAGTGACAGCGTCAAGCCCCAGCTTGCTGTCCGGCAACCCTCCGTCCGTGGCGGGGTGCCCTGGGTGAGGACCGGGTCGCTCGGCAAGCCGTCCGTGCGACAAGCGCGGACGCCCGACGACTAGCACTCCCGGGGTCCCTCATCCCTGAAGGAGTGCATCCTCATGTCCCTCTCCACCGAAATCTGCGCGCCGCTCGCCGTCCTGGGCCACGACGTCCAGGTCCCGCTGGCCAGCGGCGAGAAGGTCGGCTACGCGGCGCTCGACTACGCCGCCAGCGCGCCGGCGCTCCAGCGGGTGTGGGACGACGTCGCCGCCTACGCGCCGTACTACGGCAGCGTGCACCGCGGCGCAGGGTACCTCTCCCAGCTCTCCACCGACCTGTTCGAGCAGAGCCGCCGGACCGTCGCCGAGTTCCTCGACCTGCGCGAGGGCGACCAGGTGGTCTTCACCCGCGCCACCACCGACTCGCTCAACCTGCTGGCCGCCGCCGTGCCGGCCGGCACCCGGGTGTTCGCCTTCGAGACCGAGCACCACGCCTCGCTACTGCCCTGGGCGCACGCCGGGCTGGAGGTCAGCTACCTGCGGGCGCCGCGCTCGCGGGCCGAGGCGGTGGCCGCACTGGACGCCGCACTGGCCGCGGCGCCCGAGGGCCCGAAGCTGCTGTGCGTCACCGGCGCCTCCAACGTGACCGGCGAGCTGTGGCCGGTCGCCGAGCTGACCGGGACCGCGCACCGGCACGGCGCCCGGGTGGTGCTGGACGCCGCCCAGCTGGCCCCGCACCACCGGGTCTCGGTGCGCGAGCTGGATGTCGACTGGATCGCCTTCTCCGGCCACAAGTTGTACGCGCCGTTCGGCGCCGGGGTGCTGGCCGGGCGCTCCGACTGGCTGGACGCGGCCCGGCCGTACCTGGCCGGTGGCGGGGCGACCCGGACGGTGGCGCGGGAGGTGGACGGCTCGGTGGCCGTCCAGTGGCACACCGGCCCGGCCCGGCACGAGGCCGGTTCGCCGAACGTCATCGGCGCCTACGCGATCGCGTCGGCCTGCCGGGTGCTGACCGAGGCCGGCTTCGACGCGCTGGAGGCCCGGGAGCGGCAGCTGGTCGAGCGGCTGACGGCGGGGCTGGCGGAGATCCCGCAGGTCAAGGTGCTGAACCTGTTCGGGGCGGGCTCGGCCCGGGTGGGCGTGCTGTCCTTCGTCGTGCAGGGCTGGAACAGCTCGCACTTCTCGGCCGCGCTGTCCGCCGAGTACGGCATCGGGGTGCGCGACGGGCTGTTCTGCGCGCACCCGCTGGTGCGCACCCTGCTCGGCGACGAGGACGTCCCCCCGTCCGAGTGCGGGGCGCCCGAGCCCTCGCTGCCGGGCGAGCGAAGCCTGAACGCGATCCGGGTGAGCTTCGGTGCCGGGACCCCGGACGAGCACGTCGAGCGCTTCCTGACCGCCGTCCGCGAGCTGGTCACGGACGGCGCGGCCTGGAACTACCGCAACGAGGGCGGCCGTTGTGTGGCGACTGTGCAGATCGACAGGGGGCGTCGCGAGGGCTGAGCCCTACTCGTCCAGGCCGAGGGCGAAGGCCGCTTCCAGGTCGTGCTGGGAGTAGGTGCGGAAGGCGATCTGGGTCTCGGTGTGGGCCACACCCGGGACCTTGTTGAGTCGGCCCGGGATGACCTCGGCCAGGTCGTCGTGGCGGCGCACCCGGACCATCGCCACCAGGTCGTAGCCGCCGGTCACCGAGTACACCTCGCTGACGCCCTCGATGGCAGCGATGGCCTCGGCGATCTCCGGGATGCGGTCGACACTGGTCTTGATCAGGACGATGGCGGTGATCACTGTTCGGGCTCCTTTGTGGGGTGCCGCCAGCGTATCGGGCCTCAGCGGGGGCGTCTCGGGGGGTGGCCGACGACGGTGCAGGCGTAGAGGAAGCCGGCCGAGAAGCCGATCACGTGGACCAGGTAGGCCACCCCGGGCCCGGCCGAGTGCAGCGACCACCACTGCAGGGCGAACCAGAGGCCGAGCACCAGCCAGGCCGGGAAGCGCAGCGGAAGGAAGAGGAGCAGCGGGACCAGGGTGGTCACCCGGGCACGCGGGTGGAAGCGCAGATAGGCGCCGAGCACCCCGGAGATCGCGCCGGAGGCGCCGATCAGGACCCGGGTGGCATCCGCCGAGTGCGCTTCGGCGAGGGCGAAGCCGTACGCGGCCAGGCTGCCGGCCGCCAGGTAGAAGAGGAGGAACCTGGGCCGGCCGAGCCGTCGTTCGACGGTGGGACCGAAGACATAGAGGAAGAGCAGGTTGCCCAGCAGGTGCAGCCAACCGGCGTGCAGGAAGAGGCCGGTGAGGGCGGACACCGCCGGGTGCTTGCCCGGGGTGGGGGCGGCCGGGCAGCCGGGGACGGGGTCGGGCGCCTCGGCGAGCTGTTCGGCGGTCAGCGGGTGTCCGGTCAGCAGTTCGACCGGGACGGCGCCCCAGCGCTGCTCGTACCTCTGCTCGGCGCAGAGCCGGGCCTGGCCCCGGCCGTACAGCGGGTTGAGCCCGGCGGCGGGGCCGAGCAGGAAGACCAGGGTGTTGACCGCGATCAGGGCGTAGGTGACCGCCCGGGCGGGCACCGCCGGGCGGCCGTCCCGCGCGTCGGTGTGGTCGGGGGCCGCGAGCGCCATGCGGCCAAGCATCCCTCCGGACGGCGCAGGTGACACGGCGGTTTACGGCAGGTGGACTAGCCCTCACTGTTCCGGGAACCGGTGGTCGTGACGGTTGCCTCAGGCAATAGGCTGGGGGCGGGCATTCCCGCCTCCCGCCGCCGACGCCGGGGCTCCGGGGGGAGCGCCTAGCCCACCCAGGGACCAGCCGAGAGGATCCCCGATGACTGTCCCCGCTCTGACCGCCGAGACGCGCTGGCGCTGCACGCTGTGCAGCAACCTCACCCGCTTCGACGTGACCCGCACCGCGCGGGTGACCGAGTTCCTGCACTTCGACCTGGCCGGCGAATCCAAGGTCGAGGAGACCGAGGTGCTCAGCGAGACGATCGAGTCGGTGCGCTGCCGCTGGTGCAACGCGGTGGACCAGGTCGAGCTGGTGGCCCGTCCCGGCGCCGAGGGCGCGGAGGCCCCCGCCGCGTAGGGCTGATCCCCGCCGGTGCGGCGGACGGTGCGCGACGCGCCCGTCCGCCGCACGGGACAATACAGACAAGACGCACGGAGCGTGACGACAGGGGCGGCCGCGGCCGCACCCGCTGGACCAGGATCGGAGCCGAGGACGTGGTGGACGCAGCGAAGGAGCCCACCGAAGCGCAGGGGCTTCAGCCCGCTGCGCCGGCACCGGAGCTGGGCGCCGAGACGGTCCCGTCGGAGACCCCTCTCACGGAGACCGCTGAGTCCGGTGACTCCGGTGACTCCGGTGACTCCGGTGATGCCGACGCCGCTTCGGAGCTTGCGGTCGAGAAGCTCGACCGGCCGCTGCCCGAGGGGGTGCGCCGGCGGGTGGTCGGGCTGGCCTCGGACGCGCTGGGCGGGCTGCCGCCCGCGGAGCTGCCGCAGAGCCTGCGTCAGTACGTCAAGTTCACCCCCGCGCGGCGCGCCAAGTACGCGGCCACCGCGCTGGCGGCGGCGCTGGAGTCCGAGCCGGCCTTCCGGGTGCGGATAGCGGAGCGGCTGCGGCTGGGCCAGCCGGATCTGGTGAAGGCGCTGGAGTCGGGCACCGTTCCCAGCGCCGCCGATCCGATGGACGTCGCAGCCGCCGCCTACCTGGTGCGTTCGGCCGGCTGGAGCCGGCTGGTCGCCGAGGCCGGCGAGGAGGCCGAGCGGGCGGGCGCCGAGGACGCGGCCGCGGAGGCCACCCGGCTGGTGGAGAAGCTGCAGGCCGAGCTGGCCGAGGTGCGGGCGGCCGCGCGGACCGACCTGGACCGGCAGCGCGCGGAGTTCGAGGGCGTCCGGCGGGAGGCCGAGTCGCTGCGCAAGAAGGTGCGCTCGCTGGAGAGCGACACCCGCCGGGCGCAGGCCGAGACCCGGCGGGTGACCGGGGAGCTGGAGGCCGCGAAGGCGCAGGCCGTGACCGAGCGCAGCGCGGCCGAGAGCGAGGCGCGGCGGCTGCGGCACCGGGTGTCCGAGCTGGAGAACGCCGCCGAGCAGGGTCGCCGTTCGGCCCGCGAGGGGCGCGGCGTCGAGGACATGCGGCTGCGGCTGCTGCTGGACACCGTGCTGCAGTCGGCGCAGGGGCTGCAGCGGGAGCTGGCGCTGCCGGTCTCCCAGATCCGCCCGGCGGACCTGGTGGAGGCGGTGGTGCCGGGGGCGGCCTCGCCGCACGACGTGGCCCGGCGCGGCCTGGCCGAGGACGATCCGGCGCTGCTGGACCAGCTGCTGGCGATCCCGCAGGTTCACCTGGTGGTGGACGGCTACAACGTGACTAAGACCGGCTATCCGACGCTGCCGTTGGAGCAGCAGCGGATCCGGCTGCTGGGCGGGCTGGCGATGCTGGCCCAGCGCACCCAGGCGGAGGTCACCTGTGTGTTCGACGGGCAGGACCTGGACGTTCCGGTGATCATGGCGCCACCGCGCGGGGTTCGGGTACGGTTCAGTCGGACCGGGGAGACCGCGGACGAGCTGATCCGTCGTCTGGTGCGGGCCGAGCCGCAGGGCCGTCCGGTGGTGGTGGTGTCCACCGACCGGGAGGTCGCGGAGGGCGTGCGGAAGGCGGGCGCGCGCCCGGTGGCCTCGGTGCTGCTGCTGAACCGGCTGGCCCGGCCCTGACCTCGGGTCGGACGGTGTGAAGTCCGGGCAGTGTCCGTTTTGCGAGGGTGTGCGGATCCCGTGAAGTCAGCGTGGGGGCCGGAGTTCACGCCTTCGGGGGAGTGGCAAAACGGATAGATCTTCACTAGGGTCTGGCGTCAAACCTATTTTCCGGAATCTCATCCGATCAGGTGAGTCCGATGGAAGAAGGAGCCGGTCCCTTGGCCTCCCACCGCCGTCCCAAGCAGCCGAGCCGCGCGCGGGTCTCCGTGCTCACCGCTGCCGCTGCGACCGCGGTCGCCCTCTCCGCCCAGGTGGGCGCGCACGCGGCGCCGCAGCCGAGCAAGGACGACGTCAAGGCGCAGATCGACCAGCTCCAGCAGGAGCAGGAGCAGGCGGCGGAGAAGTACAACGGCGCCAAGGAGCGGGCGGACCAGCTCCGCAAGCAGGCCGACCAGCTGCAGGACCAGGTGGCCCGCAGCCAGGACCAGATGACCCAGCTGCAGACGGGTCTGGCCGAGGTGGCGGGCGACCAGTACCGCACCGGCGGCATCGACCCGTCCGTCCAGCTGATGCTCTCCTCCGACCCGTCCGGCTACCTGGAGAAGGCCTCCAGCGTCCAGCAGGCCAGCGCCAGCCAGACCGAGGCGCTCAAGGGCCTGCTCGACCAGCAGCGCCGGCTGGACCAGGAGAAGGCCGAGGCCGCCGCCGTCCTGTCCTCGCTGGACTCCACCACCAAGGACCTGAACCAGGCGAAGTCGGACGTCAACCAGAAGCTGAAGGCCGCCCAGGACCTGCTGAACTCGCTCAGCGCCGCCGACCGCGCCGCGCTGAAGGCCCAGCAGCAGCAGGACGACCGCGCCTCGCGCGGCACCGCCCGGGTCGACCTCAGCAGCCTGCCGCCGGCCAGCGGCTACGCGGCCGTGGCCGTCGCCAAGGCGATGAGCAAGCAGGGCTCGCCGTACGTCTGGGGCGCCACCGGGTCGAGCACCTTCGACTGCTCGGGCCTGATGGTCTGGTCGTACGCCCAGGCCGGCGTCTCGCTGCCGCGCACCTCGCAGGAGCAGGGCGACGTCGGCACCCGGGTGCCCTCGCTGGACCAGGCCCAGCCGGGCGACCTGGTGATCTACGGCAGCGACCGGCACCACGTCGGGATGTACATCGGCAACGGCATGGTGGTCCACGCGCCGCACACCGGTGACGTGGTGAAGGTGATGAAGGCCGACGCGATGCCGATCAACACGATCCGCCGGGTCTGACGCCCCGACACGCCCGAAAGTCCGGGTTCCGGCCCTGTGATCCGCGCCACCCTCCTACCGGGGGTGGCGCTTCGGGCTTGTCTGTTCCGTGGTCGGCCGGCGGGACCCGATCAGCTTTGCGTGCGGTGGCGATCACCATCGGTCATTTTCACAAAAGAACACGGGCAATCTTCCGTCTTTTTTCTGACAAGGATTTGAACGGATCACGGTTCAGTTACTAGGGTCGTGCCCCGAACCACCGACTGTCGATCACCCAGCCTGGGTGGCGGCGGTGGTTACCGTCGAGTTCGCGAAACAGCGGGGCAGGTCGAAGCGACTGTCCGACAGGGGAGCCCAGTGGTCGGGGGTGCTGCGGAGCGGAGCCGGGGAACCACGTTCCTCCGGGGTGAATCGACGCCAGGTCGGCCGGTGGAACGGCCGTGAGGCGTCGTAGGGCATGCTTCCGGCCCGAACCCGTCAGCTCACCCGGTAGGCGGCCGTAGGAAGAAGGAGTCCGCCTTCGTGGCGTCCCATCGTCGTCCCAAGCCCGCCAGCCGCGCCCGTGTCTCGATCCTGACCGGTGTCGCCGCGGCAGCCGTCGCCCTCTCCGCGCAGTCCGGCGCGCACGCCGACCCGCAGCCGACCAAGGACCAGGTCAAGGAGCAGGTCGACCAGCTCAACGGGCAGGCCGAGCAGGCGACCGAGAAGTACAACGCCGCCCAGGAGAAGCAGCAGGCCCTGGAGAAGCAGGTCTCCGGCCTGCAGGACCAGGTGGCCCGGCAGCAGGCCCAGGTGACCGACATGCAGGGCGGGCTCGCCGAGATCGCCGGGGAGCAGTACCGCAACGGCGGCATATCCCCGACCGTCCAGCTGATGCTCTCCACCAGCCCGGACAACTTCCTCAACCAGGCCGGTGCGCTCAACCAGGCCGGTGACACCCAGAAGAACCAGCTGAAGCAGCTCCAGGAGGAGCAGCGCAAGCTCGACCAGGACCGCACCGAGGCCCAGGGCAAGCTCGCCGAGCTGGAGTCCACCACCCAGCAGCTGAAGACCTCCAAGGAGGAGGTCCAGAACAAGCTGAAGGCCGCGCAGGACCTGCTCAACACCCTGACCGAGCAGGAGCGCCAGGCGATCCGTCAGGCCGAGGAGAAGGCCGCGGCCGACGCCAAGGCCCAGGCCGACGCCGCCGCGAAGGCTGCCGCCCAGCAGCAGGCCGCCGCCGACCGTGCCTCGCGCGACAGCGGCCGCACCGACATCAGCTCGGGTTCGGGCTCCTCGGGTTCCGCCACCTCCTCCTCGCCGGTTGCCAAGCCGGTCGCCCCCGGCAGCTCGCACGGTGCCGCCGCGCTGGCCGCCGCCGCGAGCAAGGTCGGCAGCCCGTACGTGTGGGGTGCCACCGGCCCGGGCTCCTTCGACTGCTCCGGCCTGATGGTCTGGGCGTTCAACCAGGTCGGCGTGTCGCTGCCGCGCACCTCGCAGGAGCAGGCCGGCGCCGGCACCCGGATCGGCTCGGACATCTCCCAGGCCCAGCCCGGCGACCTGCTGATCTTCTTCAGCGACGCCCACCACGTCGGCATCTACGCGGGCAACGGCCAGGTGCTGCACGCGCCCAAGCCGGGCGCCTCGGTTCGCTACGAGGCGGTCTCCAACATGCCGCTGGCCTCCATCGTGCGGGTCTGATCCCCGCCCAGGCCGTTTCGGGCCCGGTCCTCCACCGCGGAGGGCCGGGCCTGCGGCTTTTCCGGCGGCTCGGGCGGATGTCCGATTAGGGGTCAAATATTCGGGTTGGGAGGGGTTTGGACTCGCTTGCCCGGACTCGCTAACGTCTGCCACCGGACTCCCGCTCGACGGCCGCCCATTGGGGCGCGGCCGCGGGGCCGCGCCGCAGGATTGGAGCCGCTGCCGCCATGTCCGTGCACCGTCGTTCCCAACTGCTCGCCCGTGCGCTGGTGCTGACCGCGGCCGCCACCACGGCCCTGAGTGTGACGGCCGGCGGCAGCGCCCAGGCCGCTCCCGGCGCACCGGGCACGCCCGACCTCAGAGACGTCAAGGCGCAGGTCGAGCAGCTGTACGACGAGGCCGAGCGGGCGTCCGAGAAGTGCAACGCCGCGCAGGAGGCGCAGAAGCGGCTCCAGAGCGAGACTGCGCTCCTGCAGGGCGAGGTCGCCGCCGGCCAGGACCAGCTCAACCAGCTGCGCGGGGACCTCGCGACCGTGGCCGGGGCGCAGTACCGCGGCGGCGGGATGACCCAGACCGCCCAGCTGATGCTCTCCAGTGACCCCGAGTCCTACCTCGCCCGCGCCCGCACCCTCGGGCAGGCCGCCGAGCGGCAGCGGGAGACGCTGCACGAGCTGGCCAGCCGTCAGCGCAGGCTCGACCAGCGCCGCACCGAGACCGCGGGCAAGCTCGCCGAACTGGACCAGGCCCGGCGCTCGCTGGCCGAGAACAAGCAGCAGATCCAGCAGCGGCTGGCCAAGGCCCAGAAGCTGCTCAACAGCCTGGGCGCGGCCGAGCGGGCCCGGATGCTCGTCCAGGACGCCAACGACGCCGAGCGGCGCGCCACCCGCGGCACCGACCGGCTGGACCTCGGCACCACCCCGGCCGCCTCCGAGCGCGGGGCAGCCGCGCTGGCCGCCGCGGTGCGGATGATCGGCTCGCCGTACGTCTACGGATCCACCGGGCCCCGCGCCTTCGACTGCTCCGGTCTGATGTACTACAGCTGGCGGCAGGCCGGAGTGACCCTGCCGCGCACCTCGCAGGCCCAGGCTTTCGCCGGGCAGCGGATCAGCCTCTCCGAAGCGCGGCCGGGAGACCTGGTGATCTTCTACCGGGACATGCACCACGTCGGGATGTACGCCGGCGGCGGGGTGATGGTGCACGCCCCCTACCCGGGAGCCAAGGTGCGGTACGAGAGCGTCAACGCGATGCCGGTCGCGGGAGTGGTCCGGCTCTGAGCACGACGACCTCCGACCCGGCCGACATACCCGGACGCGTGCTGTCCCGGCGCGCCGCACTGCTGCTGGCGGCCGGCGGGCTGACCCAGCTGTCGCTGCCCCCGGCCGCGCCGCCGGCCCCCGGGCGGCCGGCCGACCAGCGGGCAGAGGTGGCCGATCTGCTGGCGGCGCGGGCGCGCTCGCTGCCCGCCCGGTCCGGGCTCACGGGGGCCGAGGCGGTCTACCGCAACCTGGTGCTGTCGCCCGATCAGGGGTCGTCGGCGGCCGACGGGCCGGACCGGCTGACCGCCTCCGTCGAACTGGCGGTGCGGATCGCCGGCTACGACGAGTACCCGGTGGTGTACCCGCGCCGGATCGCGCTGGTCCGGGAGGCGGGTGGCTGGCGGGTCGAGCGGGAGGAGGCCGCGAGCGGGCCCCCGGCGCTGTGGGACCTCGGCCCCGCCCGTACCGCCCCCGGCGCGCACTGCCTGGTGCTCGGCCTGGCCGAGGGGCCGGACCCGGCCGGGCTGGTCGCGGTCGGGGACAAGGCGGTGCCGGCCGTCAGCGCGGTGTGGGGCGGCGCCTGGCCGGGCCGGCTACTGCTCGAACTGCCAGCCACCGAGACCCAGTTCGCCCGGCTGCTGGAAGCCGACCCGGCGGGCTGGACGGGCATGGCGGCGGTCACCGTGGCCGCCCCCGGAGCGCCCTGGCACACCCCGGCGGACCGGGTGGTGGTCAACCCCGAGGCGTTCGGGCGGCTCAGCGACTTCGGCCGGCAGGTGGTCGTCACCCACGAGGCCACCCACGTCGCGACCAGGGCCGACACCCGGGCCTGGACCCCGCTGTGGCTCTCCGAGGGCGTCGCCGACTGGACCGCCTACCGGGACTCCGGCCGCCGCCCCCAGCAGATCGCCCCCGAGCTGGCCCGGGACGTCGCGGCCGGCAAGCTGCCCACCGCGCTGCCCGCCGACGCGGACTTCACCGCCGGTGCCACCGGCATCGCCCAGGCCTACGAGCAGTCCTGGCTCGCCTGTGACCTGATCGCCCGTCGCTGGGGGACCGACCGGCTGGTCGCCTTCTACCGGGCGGTCGGCGCGGGCGACGGGCAGGGCGAGGAGCGGGAGCCCCGCATCGACCGGCTGCTGCGCGGTGAGCTGGGCGTCGGGCTGGCCGGGTTCACCGCGCTCTGGCTGGCCGAGGTCTCGTCCCTGAAGGCCTAGCCAGGACGGCCGGCGCCCGGCCGGGCCCAAGGATCAACGGCCGGCGGGGTGATCGATGCCGTCCAGCAGGTCCTGCTCGTACGCGATGCCCGGGCGGACCGGGTAGGAGGAGGCGGGCGGCAGCGCCGGGGCCTTGTCCAGCACCACGGTGGGCGGCAGGGCCGCCGCGGCGCGGGTGGAGCGCCAGAGCCGGATGCCGGAGAGCACGGCGGCGGTCAGCAGCAGCAGGTTGCGCAGGGTCAGTACGGTGATGGCCCAGGGGTCGCTGGCGAGGATCTGGGTGAACATGGTCGGGAACTCGACCAGCGTCAGCGGACAGGCGATCAGGATCAGCAGCGCCACCGGGCGCTGGCTGGTGCCCCGTACGGTCAGGCAGACCGCGGCGACGCCGATCAGCCAGACCAGGTACTGCGGGCTGATCACCCGGCTGGTCACCACGAAGACCAGCAGCGCGCACAGCGCGGCGTCGTACATGGTGGCCGCGTTGCGGCGGCGGGCGGTGAAGCGCCACAGGAGCAGCCAGAGGAAGCCGAGCACGGTGCCGGCCAACATCACCTTGCTGATCACGCCGACCCACGGCCCGAGCATCTCGGGGGAGCCGTAGTTCATGGTGACCTTGCCGTCCCAGGCCCCGGCGATCCGGGCGAAGTGCAGCGGCAGCGCGCCGACCGACTCGACCTCGATGCCGCGGTCCGCCTGGAAGGTCAGGAAGTCGAAGGCGCCGTTCATCCCGGCCGCGAGCACGAACCCCACCGAGACGGCGGTGGCCGCGGCCAGCGTCCAGGCGCGGCGGGTGCGGCGGCCGGAGGGGGTGCCGATCAGGCCGAGCAGCGGCCAGATCTTGACGATTCCGCCCAGGCCCAGCAGCAGCCCGCCGACCGCCGGGCGGCGGATCAGCGCCAGCAGGCCGGCCAGGGTGAGCGCGGTGACCAGGAGGTCGAAGCGGTTGTAGATCATCGGGCCGAGCAGCGGAACGGCGACCACCCACATCCAGGCGCCGGTCAGCGCCCGGCCCTTGCGCAGGCCGGTGCGGATCAGCAGCGCGGCCGCGGCGGCGTCGGCGATCCCGCAGATCACCCAGAAGGAGACCAGGTACGACCAGGGCAGCAGGCCCGGCAGCAGGATCACCAGGGCGGCGCCCGGCGGGTACTGCCAGGTCACGTCGTCGAACGGGAAGGTGCCGGTCTGCAGCACCCCGTACCAGGCGTGGTAGATCATCCAGACGTCGGCGGTGACGTCGCCGCCGGGCGCCTTCAGCACGCCGGTCATCAGCAGTATTAGCACGGTACGGGTGGCCACCCAGGTCGCCCCGAGGGCGGCGAGCGCCCCGAGCGGGCGGCCGAGGCGGCCGCGCGAAGAACCTGGCTCGGTGGCCGGGGCCAATTCCACTGCGCTCCCTCGTTCGTCTCGGACGTCCTCACCGGAGGCGTCGTACAGACGGACGCCCGGGCCGCGGTCCTCCACGGCCTAGGTACTAGGACTGACCCGGGGGTCAAACGGTTGCCGTGCGCGGATCCGTTCCCGACGGGTCATGGTGTTGACCTATCGTACGGATCACCCAGCGGTACACCGCGCACCCCCCGACCGAGCGAGCCGTGGCCTGATGCACAGAACCTTGATCGTCACCAATGACTTCCCGCCCCGCCCCGGGGGCATCCAGGCCTTCGTGCACAACATGGCTGTCCGTCAGCCCGCCGGGAGCGTCGTGGTGTACGCCTCGACCTGGCGGGACGGCAGCGAGGTGCGGCGGTTCGACGCCGAGCAGCCGTTCCCGGTGATCCGGGACCGTACGAAGGTGATGGTTCCCACACCCCGGGTCACCCGGCGGGCCGCCGAGATCCTGCGCGCCGAGAAGTGCGACTCGGTCTGGTTCGGCGCCGCCGCCCCGCTCGGCCTGATGGCGCCCACGCTGCGCCGTGCCGGGGCCGGGCGGCTGCTGGGCATGACCCACGGGCACGAGGCCGCCTGGGCCCACCTGCCGGTCTCCCGGCAGCTGCTGCGGCGGATCGGCGCCGGCGCCGACGTGCTCACCTATCTGGGCGAGTACACCCGCTCGCGGATCGCCGCCGCGGTCGGGCCGCAGGCCGCGGCCCGGATGGTGCAGCTGCCGCCGGGCGTGGACGAGACGACCTTCAACCCGGAGTCGGGCGGCGCCGAGGTGCGCAGCCGGCTGGGACTGGCGGACCGGCCGGTGGTGGTCTGCGTCTCCCGGCTGGTGCCGCGCAAGGGCCAGGACACCCTGATCGAGGCGATGCCGCAGATCCTCGCGGACGTGCCGGACGCGGTGCTGCTGATCGTCGGCGGCGGCCCGTACCGGGCGGACCTGGAGAAGCTGGCGGACGCCAAGGGCGTACGGGCCTCGGTGCGGTTCACCGGCTCGGTGCCGTGGGAGGAGCTGCCCGCCCACTTCGGGGCCGGGGACGTCTTCGCGATGCCCTGCCGGACCAGGCGCGGCGGGCTGGACGTGGAAGGCCTGGGCATCGTCTACCTGGAGGCGTCGGCGACCGGCCTGCCGGTGGTCGCGGGGGACTCCGGCGGTGCGCCCGACGCCGTGCTGGAGGGCGAGACCGGGTACGTGGTGCCGGGCGGCTCGGCCGCGGCGGCCGCGGAGCGGATCGTGCGGCTGCTGCGGGACGAGGAGCTGCGGCGGCAGATGGGCGAGGCCGGGCGGCGCTGGGTGGAGCGCTCCTGGCGCTGGGACCTGCTGGCCGGGCGGCTGACCTCGCTCCTGGCGGGCTAGTACGGGCAGACGCGGCGTGGGGGGGGGCGGCGCGGCGGCGCGGGGGGGGGGGGCCCCCCCCCCGGGGGGGGGAAGGGCG